>CAZFKF010000174.1:0-7931 GCA_964518805.1 uncultured Planctomycetaceae bacterium
GTGGGATTCACGGTCGGAGCGTTTCAGTTCATCGCGCCGCTGATCCCGCCCATCGCCTCCTACGCAAACGTCGTTCCCTGCCCGCCGGTAGCGGCCTTCATCGTCGGTTTCCTCCTCTACGGCATCCTGGCCAACCTCGGATTGCAGAGTCGGACGCTGGACATGCCGGGCGAGAGTGCGTGACGCGGGTTGACTGCTTTGCGGCACAGCCCGCGACGCTCTGCTGAGCTCCAAGAAGCCCATGGGCTGCGGCCCATGGGCTTCTTTCCGGTCGCAGTTGGCTGCTATCGTTTTCGCGTCGGTTCGGCGCGCGGCCAGCCGTCGTAGGTTTGCACGAACGACCAGTGCTGGGGCGGCATGCCTTCTTTGGCGGGATTTCCCTCGATGTACCGGATCCGGCCGTACACGTCATCGGGGGTGTAGAGGAAGACGACGTAGCGACGTTCGGACCAGATGGGATGGCCGCCGGGGACGTCCGCGACGAGGCGGAGCCGTTCTTGGACGTGTGCGGCGAGTTTCTGCCAGATCGTGCGGCCTTCGTCCCGGTGGCGGCGGATGCAGAGGCGGCTGAATCGGTTTGCGGCCGGTGTGGATTGGTCCGAGGTCGGCGAATTTCTCCTCACGCAGTTCCACGGAACCGCTGCCGCGGGGATCGTTGGGGAGCCAATGACCGTAGCCGTGGAGAATCAGATGGTGGGCGATGATGATGCGGGCATGGATGCGAGCGCCGTGAAGAGGCAAGCCGCTGTCATGGTCCCCCGGAGGATGAGGCATGACCAACGAAACTCCCGCTGATTTGCCAAGAAAGGCTCTGACTTCAGTTGTCTCTTCGCGTTCGGCCCACGCACCGGCTACTTCTCCAGGTCGTACTCCTCCAGCTTCTTGTGCAGCGTGTTGCGGTTGATGCCGAGCTTGGCAGCGGCCTTAATCTGAACGTTGTCGCAGGCGGCCATGACCTGGGCGATCAGTTCGCGCTCGACGCGGCTGACGATTCGAGCGTAGAGATTTCCCTCTTCCGGGCCCGCGGCGTCGATACCCTGCTCGATGAGCTTGAAGATCAGCGTCTCCATGTCGGCTGCAGTGCGGTGGAAGCGGGGGCCTCGGCGGCCGACGACGCAGTCGGGCAAGAGGTCCACGGTGATCTCGTCGCCGGGGGCCAACACCACGGCCCGCTCGATGTAGTTCTGAAGTTCCCGCACGTTGCCCGGCCAGGAGTAGTTCTGCAGAGCCTCCATGGCCGCGCGTTCGATGTGCGGCACGTTACGATTGTTCTCCTCGTTGTAGATCCGCAGGAAGTGGCCGACCAACTCCGGGATGTCTTCGCGGCGATCGCGGATCGGCGGCAAGTAGATCGTAATTACGTTGAGCCGATAGTAAAGGTCCTCGCGGAATCGGTCGCACTGAACCTCTTCGAACAGGTCGCGGTTGCTGGCGGCAATCACGCGGGTGTCGACGCGGATCGTCTGCGTGTCGCCCACCCGCTCGAATTCGTGCTCCTGAAGCACGCGGAGCAGCTTGACCTGCAATTTGGGCGTGGTCGAGTTGATTTCGTCGAGGAAGACGGTGCCGGTGTGGGCAGCCTCGAAGCGTCCGGTGCGGTTGTCGATCGCCCCGGTGAACGCACCGCGCACGTGTCCGAACAGCTCACTTTCCAGAAGATTCTCGGCGAGGGCCCCGCAATTCACGCGAATGAACGGGCCGCTGCCGCGCGGGCTGAGCCGATGGATGGCCTTGGCAATCAGTTCCTTGCCAGTCCCGGTTTCGCCGAGCAGGAGCACCGAGGCGTTCGACTGGGCCACCTTGCGCGTGATGCGATAGACGTCGCGCATGGCGGCCCCCGAGCCGATCAGCCCCGGAATGGGCGGTCCGTCGTCGTTTTGGCGATATGATGCGTAACTGGGGCTCATCCGCTTTCCGTCCTGCGGCCGCGAAGCTCACGCAGGCCACGATTCAGCACGGCTTCTCGGCGCCGACATGCTGAAGCATGACCTACTCGCTATTGGCTGCGTTGGCCACTTGGGGCGTCTCGTCCTCCGTGCGGCTGCCCGCCAACTGCTTTTGCAGCTTCGCGGGAGCTTCGATGCAGTCCAGGATCATGCCCAGCACGGCCTGCGTCTTGCGGTCCTCGCGGGCACTCTGATTGTAGCGATCGTACTGCAACTGGATCTTGGGAATCGTGAGCAGAAGGCCACGACGCTGAACGGCCGTGCGGAAGCCTTCAACCGCTGCCTTGCGATCGGCCAGCGGGGACGCCTTTCCGCTGGCCAAATCCACGAGCGCCTGCTGCGCGCCCGGCGTGCCGAGGTTGCCAAGCGCAGCGCACGCCTTGGCGGTGAGACCGGGGACCGCTAACGCCGCCAGAAGGACACCTTCGTCTCGCGAGAGGTCGTACAGGCACTGCGGCTCTGCGCTTAACTGAATGAGCCAATCGAGGGCCATCGCAGCGTGGAGTCTGCGCTCCGCCGCATTCGCCCGATCGCCGGCACGCGCCACGAGGTCGTCAATCTGCAGGCGCAGCGTTGCGACGTCATGCGGGCGGGGAAAGGCCTCGGACTTCGCATCGCGGCGAACCATGTGCTTCGCCCGATCCAGATCGCCTGCCGCAGCCAGAACGCCCACCGGCACCTGGGCCGTGCGTCCGTCGCGCCGCAGCGATTGCACCAGTTCATCCACGGTGGGGCAACTGACGATCGCTTCGACAAGGATCAACTCGTAGTCGGGCGACTGCAAGGCCTTTCGCAGCAAATCGCGACCGGTCGCTGCGCTATCGGTCACATATCCCAGCTTAGCCAGCAGACCGGCCAGCCGTCGGGCTTCGTCCGTGCGCGGGGACCCCACGAGCACGCGCCGCGTGCCGTGCGAGGCCGCCAGGAAGGCGACCGCCTCACCCACGTTGCTCGCCCCGGCATATGGCTCGCGCGGACGTAATCGCATCACCGCTTCGACGGCGGCCAGGCGCAGGCGCTGGTCGGGATGCCGGACAGCAACCACCAGCGGGCAGGGCTGAGCGGCTCGACGCAGCAGGGCTTCGGCGCCGACCGACTGGCCGAGGAGTCTCGCGGAAGCCGTGGCCGCCGCGATCTGGCCCTCCTGCATCGCGAACCTGAGAACGTCTTCCAGAGTATCGGGCCCCAGGGCTTGCACCTTACCTGCCGGAGAATCCTTATCGGCAGTCAGCGGGTGGTCCAACCCATGGTCGTAGGCCGCTTCCTGGAGCATCGTGGTCAGATGCAGGAGGAGCATTTCGCGGCTTTCGGGGACAACGGCGTAGGCATCGCGAGCCAATCGCGCGGTGACGTGCCGGTCCGCGGCGTCGGGTTGAGAGCTCTTGGCAACCGCCTGCTTCTTGGCGTCGTCCCACGACCAGATCACGACCCGGCCCGACGGGGCTTCGGGAAGCGGCTCCACTCGCTTCGCGTAGCGGCGCGAAAGGTCGGCCAGCAAGCTCGCGGCTTCCTGCCGGCTGGGGACGCATTTCCAAATCCGCTTCGCCGCAGCGCGGGCCGCCGTACGAACCTCGGCATTCCCCTTCTCATCGCAGCACGCGCGGAGCACGAAGTAGCTGGGGGTGATCGCGCGGAGGTTTGCGATCGCGGCAATGGCCTCGGCGACGATCTTGGGGTCCGAGGCGTCGAGCATGCCCATGAGTGGGCCCACGGCCTCCGGTCCCACTGCCACCAGCGCGGCCCGCACGCTGGCGTGCTCGGCCGCACGCTGCGGATCGGCCAACACGGACAGGAGCGGGCCCACCGCAGCCGCTCCGGCGCCTTGAAGTCCGACCACGGCCTGACCACGAATCTCGGGAGACGGATCGCCGAGGCGTTGGATCAAGCCGGCCACGCGTTGCGGGTCTTGAAGCTGGTGGATCTTCGCGTCCAGTACCGCGTCGGCGACCTGTTTTCCCTCGGGAGCAAGTTCTCGCCGCGAACCGAGGTTGGCGAACATCGCGGGGCCGAATTCGTCGGACAGGGCCGAGAGGGCCTTGGAATCGAGATTCGCCTCGATCAATTTCTTCAAGTATTGCCGAGCCAGGTCTGGGCGATTCAGATCGGCCAGGGCTTTCGCCGCGCGAGCCAATTCGACGGCCGTGCTGGGCTTCGTTTGCAGAATCGCATCGACCGCCGGGTCCGGGAGCGCGACCGGGACGAGTTCCTCGACCGCCGCAGGTTTCTTCCTTTCCTCCGCCCTGGGCTCCTCATCCAGCGCCGCCGGCTTGCCGGCGGACTTGCCTGAAGCCGCATTGCCCTTGGGGGCCTGGGCCCAAGCCAGACTCGCCAGAGCCGCGACGCTCAGCCCCATCAGGCACCAGGTGCAAAGAACGGAGGCCAAACGAGCAAGAAAGGAGGCCGGGTGACGGGAGGATGGACTCTGGGCCGAAAGATGAGGCTCGCTTGAACCGCTCGGTTCAGCCGGGCGCGCGTCGCTTCGCGCGCTCTCGCCGCATCCTGCCCGGGGCCCAAGTTCAACGCTCATGGTTCATCCCTCGTCATTCATCGCTCGTCCTTTGTTCCTCCTCCTTGTCGTCCAGGGTGCGTTTCCATCGCTCGATTTGCGCGCGAACTTGTGCCGGGCCGGTCGAACCGTAGCTCCGCATCGCCTCGATCGCCTTGGCCGGGCCAAGGACCTCATACACGCTCTCGTCCAGGTCGGCGTGCGCCTCGCGAAACTCCTGAAGTGTCAGGTCCGACAACCGGCAGCCACGGTCCATGGCCTTGCGGACCAGTCCGCCGACCAGATGGTGCGCGGTGCGCTGCGGGATGCCGCGGCGGATCAGGTACTCCATCAGCGTGGTGGCGTCGAGATGACCGCGATCGAGCCGCTCGGCGATCACCTTGCGGTTCAGCACCGCTTGGGCCACCAGCGGCGCGGCCAGTTCCAGCGAGGCGTTCACCGTGTCGAACACATCGAACAACGGCGGCTTGTCCTCCTGCAGGTCCCGGTTATAGGCCAGCGGAAGCCCTTTGACCAGCACCATGAGTGTCTGAAGACCGCCCATCACCCGCGCCGTCTTGCCGCGGATCAACTCCAGCACGTCGGGATTGACCTTCTGGGGCATAATCGACGAACCGGTGCAAAATCCCTGCGGCAGCGTCAGAAAGCCGAATTCGACGGTGGACCAGAGGATCCACTCCTCGGCCCAGGTGCTCAAATGCGCGGCAATCAGGGCCAGGTCGAAGGCGAACTCCAGGACGAAATCGCGGTCGCTGGCCGCATCCAGGCTGTTCGCGGCAACGGCCTCGAACCCCAGTTGGCGGGCCACTTCCTCGCGATCGATCGGCAGACTCGTGCCGGCCAAGGCCGCCGCGCCGAGGGCGAGCGTATTCACGCGCCGGCGGCAGTCGGCCAGACGCTGCCGATCACGCTGGAACTTCTCGCAGTACGCCAGCCAGTAGTGCGGGGCAAGCACGGGCTGGGCCCGTTGCGTGTGCGTGTAGCCGGGCAGAATCACGTCGAAATCGCTCTCCAAGCGGCCCACGAACGCCCGCTGCAAGTCCGCCAGTCGCCGCTCAATCTGGTCGATCGCCTCCCGGACCCAAAGCCTGAGGTCGGTGGCGACCTGATCGTTGCGGCTTCGGGCCGTGTGGAGTTTGCGTCCGACGTCCCCAATTCGTTCGATCAGGGCCCGCTCGATGTGCATGTGGATATCTTCCAGTTCGATGGAGAACTGGAATGCACCCTGCTCAATCCCTCGGCGAATTTCGGTCAGCCCCTGCACAATCTGTTGGCATTCCGCATCGTTTAGCAGGCCAACCTTGGCCAACATTCGGGCATGGGCGATGGAGCCGGCAATGTCGTGCGCATAGAGCCGCCGGTCGAAGCTCACGCTCTCGGTGAACTCCTCCACACGACGATCGGTCGCCTCAGAAAACACTCCGCCCCAGGCCTTTTGGGTCACTATGGTCTCCGCACCGGTATTCGAACAAAGAGAGATTACGCCAACCCATGCACTCTAAACAGGTTACGGCGAATTGTCAATTCGTGAATCGGAGGGCTTTCGCAACGAACTTCAAACCGAATTGGGCTTCTGCAGATCCACCACTTGTAGAGGGCAAGGTAGTCGTGCTAACATTGTGGGATTTTACAGCGATCACCCCCCGCCGGATGGCGGAGTGCTGACGATGTTCAGCATGGTGGGGATGACCTGTTTGGCTGCCTTGAGGGACGTTCACTGTGCCGCGTCGGGATGATATTCACAAGATTCTGCTGATTGGCTCCGGCCCGATCATTATCGGGCAGGCGTGCGAGTTCGATTATTCCGGGACCCAGGCCTGCAAAGCCCTCCGAGAGGAGGGTTATGAGGTGGTGCTGGTCAACTCGAACCCGGCCACCATCATGACCGATCCGGAGACGGCCGACCGCACCTACATCGAGCCGTTGACCTGGGAGATGGTCGCCAAGGTGATCGAGGCCGAACGGCCCGACGCTCTACTCCCCACATTGGGTGGCCAAACTGGCCTGAACCTGGCCATGGACCTGTCGCGCCACGGCGTGCTGGAGAAGTACGGCGTTGAGATGATCGGGGCCAATGCCGAGGTGATTGCCAAGGCTGAGGAACGCGACCAGTTCCGGTTGGCCATGGAGAAGATCGGCCTGGACGTGTGCCGCGGCCACACGGTACACAGTCTGGAGGAGGCGCGGCGCGTCTTGCAGGACATCGGGCTGCCGGCCGTGATCCGCCCCAGTTTCACCTTGGGGGGCACCGGCTCCAGTATTGCGTACAACCGGGAGGAGTTCGACGAGCACGTATCGCGAGGCTTGAGTGCGTCGCCGATCAACGAGGTCCTCTTGGAGGAGTCGGTGCTCGGCTGGAAAGAGTACGAGATGGAGGTGATGCGCGACAAGGACGACAACGTCGTAATCATCTGCTCCATCGAGAACTTCGACCCGATGGGCGTCCACACCGGCGACTCGATCACCGTGGCCCCTGCCCAGACGCTCACCGACAAGGAATACCAGCGGATGCGCGACGCCTCGCTGGCCGTGATCCGCGAGATCGGCGTGGAGACGGGCGGGTCGAACATCCAGTTCGCCATCCACCCGCAGACGGGCCGCATGGTGGTCATCGAAATGAACCCCCGCGTCAGCCGTTCCAGCGCCCTGGCGTCGAAGGCCACGGGGTTTCCGATCGCCAAGATCGCCGCCAAGCTGGCCATCGGCTACCGGCTGCACGAATTGCCCAACGACATTACGCGCCTGACCAAGGCCTGCTTCGAGCCCACGATCGACTACGTGGTGGTCAAGGTGCCGCGGTTCGCCTTCGAGAAATTCCCCGAGGCCAAGCCGGATCTGACCACGCAGATGAAGAGCGTGGGCGAGACGATGGCCATTGGGCGCACGTTCAAAGAGGCGTTCCAGAAGGCCCTGCGGGGCTTGGAGGTGGGTAGCTTCGGGTTTGGGTGCGACAACAAGGACCTTTGGGGCACGCCGCGGCAGCCGAGCCTCGACGACGTCCGCGCCCGTCTGGCCCGGCCCGACGATCGCCGCATCTGGTACTTGCGCTACGCCATCAAATACGGCATGTCGTTGGAAGAGATCCACGAGTTGACGGCCATCGACCCGTGGTTTCTCGACAACCTCTTCGAAATCGTCGAGATGGAAGACAAGCTGCGCAGCGCAGGCAGCCTGGAAGCGGCCGACGACGCCCTGGTGCGCCAGGCCAAGCAGTTCGGCTTCTCCGACCGGCAATTGGCCACGCTTTGGGGCACGACGGAGATGGTTGTGCGGGCCGATCGCAAGCGGCGCGGCATCGTGGCCACGTTCAAAGCGGTCGACACCTGCGCCGCGGAGTTTGAGGCTTACACGCCCTACTACTACTCGACCTACGAGGACGAGGACGAGACGCCTCCCAAGAAGGCCGACAGAAGACGGGTGATGATCCTCGGCGGCGGCCCGAACCGGATCGGGCAGGGGATCGAATTCGACTACTGCTG
>CAZFKF010000175.1:0-7927 GCA_964518805.1 uncultured Planctomycetaceae bacterium
ACTTCTTGATGCAAATCCTTACTGGCAAAGGCAATTAGTGTGCGCTGGCCCTGCTCCTATCCCTTCCTCCGTGAATGGCTACACATTTTGCGAGGATGTTGCCCCCCACAAATAAGTGCAATATCATTAGGGATGATGTGGCCGCGTTGCCGCTCGGCAGGCGGCTGCAAGCCGTGGCGCGAAGCGATTCTCTATTGTCAGCCCTTCCGCGTGATCATGCTGACCGGGTTGGTGAGCAATATCCAAAGGTACTCGCTCCACGACGGGCCGGGAATACGTACCACGGTTTTTCTCAAGGGCTGCCCTCTGGGCTGTTTATGGTGCCACAACCCTGAGAATCGCGCTTCGCAGACCGAAATCATGACGGTCGAAAACCGCTGCGTACGATGCGGCGAGTGCGCGAAAGCCTGTCCAAGCGGGCTTTTGCCCGACTCCGGAGCGATTGAGCGAGGAAACGAGAAGTCGTGCCGGATTTGCGGGGCGTGCGTCGAGGCCTGTCCGGCCGGGGCCCGGCAAATGGTGGGGAAGCGGATGACGGTCGAGCAAGTCATGGCGGAGATCCGCAAGGACGCCATCTTCCATGAGGAGTCCGGCGGCGGGGTGACCTTCTCCGGCGGAGAGCCGCTGGCCCAGCCCGAGTTTTTGCAGGCACTCGTACAGTGTTGCGCCGCCGGGGGAATTCGGACGGCCTTGGACACATGCGGGTTCGCTCCCGCGGACATCCTACGCGCCGTGGCGGCGGCCACCGACTTGATTCTCTACGACTTGAAGAGCGTCGATGACTCGCACCACGTCCGCTTTACAGGCGTCTCCAATCGCCTTATCCTGGAGAACTTGAGGCTCTTGGGTCAATTTCACGGCAACATTTGGTTGCGCATCCCCATCATCCCTGGCCTCAACGATACCGAGCAGGAATTAGACGCGATGGCTCGCCTTGCCACGGCCGTTGGCGGCGTTCGGCAGATCAACCTCTTGCCGTACCATCGGACGGCGACTGCCAAGTTTCAGCGAATGGGCCGAGCGTATGAGCTGGCCGACGTGGCGCCGCCCTCTTCAGAGCGCATGCAGGCAATCCTTAACCGCTTTACTTCCCTCGGACTGGCCGCGAGGGTGGGAGGTTAGACCCGATGAACGCGCGAACCGCCAAACTGAGGCAAGAGAGTCTGGACGCGAAGCCGTCGATCTCGCCGGAGCGGGCAGCCCTGGTGACCGAGTTCTACCAGGCCCACGAAGGCAAGCACTCCGTGCCCGTGATGCGGGCCATGACGTTTCTCCATCTCTGCCGGAACAAGACGATCTACTTCGGCGCGGATGAGTTGATTGTGGGCGAGCGAGGGCCGCGTCCCAAGGCCACTCCCACGTTTCCGGAACTGACCTGCCACAGCCTCGAGGACCTGCAGATCCTCAATTCCCGCCCAAAGACCAGCTACGCCGTCGACGACGAGTGCCTCAAGACTTACGCGGAGAAGATCATCCCCTATTGGCGCGGCCGCTCGATGCGCGACCGGATGTTCCAGGAACTTCCGCCCGACTGGCTGGACGCCTATGAGGCGGGCATGTTCACAGAGTTCATGGAGCAACGGGCGCCAGGCCACACCGTGCTCGACGGCAAGATCTACCGCAAAGGGATGCTCGATTTCAAACGCGACATTGCCGAGACGATCGCCGCCCTCGATTGGCTCAACGATACGCAAGCCTACCAGAAGCGAGAGTCGCTCCGCGCCATGGAAATTGCCTGCGACGCGGTGATCGTGTTTGCCGAGCGCCACGCCGAACGAGCTGCCGAATTGGCCGTAAGCGAGCCTGATCCGCGGCGCAAGGCGGAACTGGAGAAGATCGCCGACGTCTGCCGGCATGTGCCCGCCCATGCGCCGCGCGACTTTCACGAGGCGCTCCAGTACTACTGGTTCTGCCACCTGGGCGTGATCACCGAGCTGAACGGCTGGGACTCCTTCAATCCCGGCCACCTCGACCAGCATCTACTGCCGTTCTACCAGAAGGGGCTGGCCGAGGGAACGCTGACCAACGAGGCGGCTCGCGAGTTGCTGGAAGCCTTCTTCGTCAAGTTCAACAACCACCCGGCGCCGCCCAAGGTCGGCGTGACCGCGGCCGAGAGCGGCACGTACACCGACTTTGCGAACATCAACCTGGGGGGCCTTCTGGAAGATGGTTCGGACGGCTCCAACGAGATCTCACACGTGCTGCTGGACATCATCGACGAGATGCACCTCCTGCAGCCCAGTTCCAACCTCCAACTCTCGCGCAAGACGCCGGAGGCGGTGCTGAAACATGCGCTCTGCGTGGTGGGCAAAGGTTACGGCTTTCCATCGATTTTCAACGCCGACGCTGTGATCCAGGAGCAGTTGCGCCAGGGGAAGACGCTTGAGGACGCCCGGGCCGGCGGGTGCAGCGGCTGTGTCGAAGTGGGCGCGTTCGGCAAGGAGGCCTATATCCTCACCGGCTACTTCAACCTCGTCAAGGTGCTCGAACTAACGCTTCACGACGGGATGGATCGCTGTACCGGTCGGCAGTTGGGCCTGCGCACGGGCAGCCCGGACAGCTTCCGCTCATTCGACGAGTTGTTCGCGGCCTTTCGCCGGCAATTGCACCACTTCATCGAGATCAAGCTCCGCGGCAACCAACTCATCGAGCAGATGTACGCCTTGATGATGCCGGCGCCATTTCTTTCGGTGATCACCGACGATTGCATCCGTAAGGGCAAGGACTACAACGCTGGCGGTGCCCGCTACAACAACAGCTACATTCAGTATGTTGGAATCGGCAGCCTGACCGACAGCCTGTCGGCCGTCAAGCAACTGGTCTTCGACGAGCGCTCAATCAGCCTCGGCCAGCTTGTGACTACCCTCGACGCGGATTTCGAGGACCGCGAGGTCTTGCGCCAGCGCCTCTTGAACCGCACCCACAAGTACGGCAACGACGACGATTACGCGGACGAAATCATGCTCCGCACCTTTGCCGCTCTCTTTGAGGAAACCGATGGCCGGCCCAACATCAAGGGAGGCGAGTACCGGGTGGAAATGCTCCCCACGACATGCCACGTCTATTTCGGCTCTGTGACCGGCGCGACTCCCGACGGGCGCAAGGCGCGCAGACCGCTTTCCGAAGGGATTTCGCCGGTGCAGGGTGCCGACCGTTGCGGCCCGACGGCGGTCATCAAGTCGGCCGCCAAGATGGACCACATCAAGACCGGTGGCACCCTGCTGAACATGAAGTTCACCCCGTCGCTGGTGGCAGGCGAGGGCCTGGACAAGTGGGCGCACCTGGTGCGGAGCTATTTCAAGATGGATGGGCATCACGTCCAATTTAACGTGGTCCGCGCTGAGACGCTTCGTAAGGCCCAATCGGACTCCGAGAACCACCGGGACCTCATCGTCCGGGTAGCAGGCTACAGCGACTACTTTTGCGACCTTTCCCTGGACCTCCAGGAGGAGATCATTGCCCGCACGGAGCATCAAGAGATCTGAATCCGATGTGCCAAACAGGCTCACGCAATCGACTCGCTTCATTCTGACATTAGCGGTGGTCGGCAGTGATCGCCTCGGCGGCACCGGGTGGCTGATCGCCTTCCTGACAAACTTCCTCGAATGGCCCAGTTGCCTGGCGATCACCCGCAACGACATCCCGTTACCAGTGCCTGACCTACTCCACTGCGAGCACCCGTTTGCAACTCCACATGGTCCTCGCAGAGCACCCTACGACGTCAGCAGTTCGGCAAGTGGGCGCCCGCGGCTTTCAGCCGGCGCTGTAGTTCGGGCACGGCCATGGCGCGGGTGTCGCAGCCCTGTGTCGCGCACATTGCGGCGGCCGTGCCGATCGCCTGGCCGGTGATGAAGCAGCCGGGCATGACGCGGATCGAGCTTTGCATCGCGCGGTCGGTGCTCACGCAGCGGCCGGCCACCAGCACGTTCGTCAGTTTGCGGGGCACGAGGCTGCGAAAGGGAACGCCGTAGCTTTCTCCCTTGCCGTAGCGCAGGCTCTTGAATGCCTCGGCGTATTGCTTGTAGCTGTCCAGGTCGGGCTTGGCGGCGTGGATGTCGACGGCGTAGTTGAAGCGGCCGATCTCGTCGGGAAAGACGGCACGCGTCTTGAAGTCGTCGAGCGAAAGCACGTAATCGCCCAGAATGCGGCGGCTTTCCCGGCAACCGAGTTGCGAGGCAGTCGCCACCAATTCCATCTGCTCGAAACCCTTGAGGTACTTCTTGTAGTACCGCTCGTACTCCGGGAGCGACTTGCGGGCCCAGAGCAGGGCTTGGGTGATCGAACGTTCATCGGTCCCGTCGAGTCCAAAAGTGTGGCCGATGTTGCCGCCGCCGGCGTGGCGGCCGACGCGGAACATGCCGGGCAGGTGCCGGTCCTGAAGCGTGAACACCTTATCGCGGAAGGCGTCGTCCAGGCGGCTCTCGTCGCTCGGTCGTGCGCCGCGATGGACCGCCGCCCAATCGATGTCGGCCCAGAGACTGCACAGGGTTCCCGCCATCATATTGCCCTGCGAGTCGCCCTTCTCGAACGGGGCGCCGGCCCAGGCAGCCAGGTCACCGTCGCCCGTGCAATCGAGGAACACGCGGGCCTTCACGGCGAACAGTCCGCTCTTGCCCGCCAGGACAACGGCCGACACCTTGCCGTTGTCGCACTCGACGGCAACGAGATCCGCGTGGAAGAGGAATTGGACCTTCGCCTCCAGGAGGATGTCGTCGTAGACCCGTTTGAGCACCTCCGCGCGGATCGTCACGTCGCTGTCCGGGCCGGTCCCTCCCGCGTCCTTGAGCCGCCGCAGGATTTCCTTTCCGAACGCACCGGCCAAATTGCGGATGCCGTCGCTGAACGGCATAAACAAAGGCAGCATGCCAGCGGTGCCCATGCCGCCCAGGCACGTATTGCGTTCCGCCAGGAACACGCGAGCGCCTTGTCGAGCTGCGGCGGCCGCGGCGGCCACGCCCGCGGGACCGCCGCCAGCCACGAACACGTCGACGTCATGGCGAACGGGAACGCGGCGTTGGAGCATGACTTCATTCGGCGGCGAGTCCGCGCGGGACGAGGCGTCGCCCGTCACCGCCCCAGCGAAGCCGCCCAGCCCAGCGACGGTCGCCGCCGCCGAGTCTTTCAAGAAGGTCCTCCGAGACGACGACATGGTGGTCTCCCTGGCGTGGATGGACAGACAGGAGTGAGCGAGGCCTCGGCCCAGGCCTCGGATGCCGAGGCCTGGTACGCTTCCAACGTACCCAAGCCGAGCGGCAGACGGCCTTACATGATTCCTTTAAGAAACTCGTTCAGATCTAACCCCTGCAATCCGTCGAGCATCTCGTCCAACTCCCGTTCGAGGTCGAAAGGACGGTCGACGGCGGGAGCCGCGGGCGAGGCGGCCGGCTGCTTGCGAGGCGGCGTCGCAGCGCGCGGGGTGTCTCCGGCGGCCGATTCGGGCGTGGGCTCTTGCCGAAGGTTGTAGCCTTTTTCCGGGGCGGGAGTCGGCGCGTCGGGCAGTCGCTTCTGCGGAGACTTGGCGGTACGCATGAAGTCGCCCCGTCGAGGCTCCTTGGGTTTGTGCGCGACCGGACTCATCTTGGGAACGTCCTTCGGTGGCGGCGTCGCTTCGGCCGGCTCGTTGGGCGCATCGGACTCGATCGCCAGTCCGTAGACGTCCTCCGATTCGCCCCAATCGTCGTCCGGCCGGCTCGCCGAGGATTCCTGCTCCGCAGGACTGCCTCCCCGGATCCCGTCAACATCATCCGCCTCGTCCTCGTCGAGATCGCCAAGATACTGCGTCGCCTCGCCCACATAGTGGTAGTCGACCTGGAACGTAAGCGGGCCGATCGAAAACTTGCCGTGCGGGCGCAGGATCGCCTCGGGAACCTTCTTGTTGCCGACCCGCGTTCCATTTGTCGAGCCCAGGTCGCGGACCTTCACAAACCCAGCGGCCTCGGTGATTTCGCAATGCTGCCGGCTCACCGCCGGATGGGCAATGCTCAGCCCCACCTCCGGGGCGCGTCCGATGATCACGGGGAGTTCCAGGGAGACCTTCCGAGCCTTCCCCTGGCCCTTGGTAATCAGGATCGTCACGTGCATAGAGTGCAGTCGCTCCAGTCGGCAGAGAGGCTCCCATGACCGGCAAATCATCTGCGGCGTCCCGGGCAAAGCGAGACGCGCCCGCACCGTTTGGCACCTCTTATCCTAAGCGGGCGAAACCTTGATCGCAACCGTCATGGATTGGCCCGGTGTGGGGGGTATTCAGAACTCCGACTTCGCCGCCTTCTTGTCATTTTCGGGCTGGTCTTCGTCGGACGCAGGGCCCGGTCGCGGGCGCGGTCGAGTCGGAGGTTTCCCGTCCCCGGCGGACTTCGCGCCGATCGAACGAATCCGTTCCAGAAGATCGGCGACCTTTCGATGAATCTCCGTGTGTTGAGTGACCACCAACACCTTGGCCTGGCCGAGGGTGGCAGCCGACACAGCTCCTGGTCCGCCGACTTCGCTCCACGACGCGAGGTCGATCTGCGACGTGATCATGTGGACCAGGGTCTCGTAGTCATCCCAGGGCTGGCCTTTCTCGTCACGGCACGCGACAAGATCGGCCACGTCGTACACCTCGACGGTCAACATCTCCGGCACGGCATCGGGAGTCGTGATGAAGAGGACCTCGTCGTGAATGGTGAACGTCAGACCGAGGGGCCGGAGAACGAGATCGAGGGCCGACCGCAAGGAAACGCCTTTCACGTTCGCGGTGATCTTGTCGTCGGGCGCCACGCCCACTTGCTCCAGGGACTTGGTGTCCAACTGGATCTCGATCTTGTGGTAGTCCTTCAAGTAGGCGACAAGATTCTGGAGCGGCTCCTTGGTGAACTCGATCGTGGTGGGCGCCGCCAAGGCATTGCGAATCGCCGACTCAATCGCCTTCTTCCCAATCGGCCTGGCAGGCGAAGCGCGGTCGGCCTTGCGCCGCTCTTGTTTCGGTTCGGCGGCCCTTCCGATCGCCCCGCCAAGACTCGTCGCCACCAGGGCCGCGGCCACTGCGGGCACAGCCCATCCCATGGAATAGCCTCTGCGCAACATGGCACTCTCCTCCGCCAGAAAAGATGTGAGTGACGGGAAACAAGTGCGTGCCGGCCGCGTGTTCCGCTCGCCGTCGGCCACAGTCAGTCTAGTCTACCACTTCCGAGCGGATTTACAAGCCGGCGGGTGCCGTTTGCGCGGGGTCTGGTTTCGGACACGGCCCCTTGCTTGGCGAGTTCCCGACGTTTCGCGTCTGTCATTGGAATCCCCGCCCTGCCAGCTTGCGAGCGATGGGCAAGCCCGCTAGATTGGTGTCCGTTACCCAAGGACCACGGTTCCTGCGAGGCGGCGATGAAAGACACCCTCATCAAGACTCTGCGTTCCATCGGCAAGAACTATCGGATCCGCGAGAACCCTGACGGGAGCACCGTCCTGATTCTCCCCTATGGAGCCCGCGTCCTGGGGCTGTTTGCTCCGCGAAGTGGCGAGAACTTTCTCTGGACGAATCCAGCCCTGGCCTCGACCGAATCGGCTGCAGAGTTCTATCGCAGTGCGGCCTGGCACAATTCGGGAGGAGATCGCACCTGGCTGGCCCCCGAGGCGGACTTCTTCTTCCCGAAGTTCCCCAAGACGGACCTCTATTGGCAGCCGCGCGAGCTGGACCCCGGCAACTACGAGGTCGTTCCCGGCGGCGAGGGAGAAAGCCTCAAGACGCGAGCCAAGTCGTTGCTCTCGCGATCCAAGACCCAGGTTGAATGGAAGATTACCAAGTCGTTCGGTCCTGCGGCGAATCCGCTGCGGTACGAGCGGGCGCTGGCCGGTCTGACGGTCGAGTATGCCGGTTACACGCAGCACACGTCGCTATCGCTTTTGTCGGGCAGCGATCCAATCGGGCTTTGGAACCTGCTGCAAATGCCCCACGGCG
>CAZFKF010000176.1:0-7914 GCA_964518805.1 uncultured Planctomycetaceae bacterium
GGGGCGTGGCTCGTGGCACTGCATCGGCTGATCCTTGGCCTGCAACTCGAAGATCAACTCGGTGGCGCCCTGGCCGTCCATGAGCGAGATCCCCCGGGCACTGGCAACCAGGAAGCTGTCTTCGCTGAACGCCCAGGGGTCTTTCCAGGGCGCTGCCCATTCCAGCTCCTTGGAAACGTGCTTGGCCGAAGTGAGCATGTCGGGCCCGCGGCTGGGATCAACGATCGTGACCGGCCCCAGATGCTCGGGCATGCCGTGGCCCGGCGAGAAGATCGACACGACCTTGTTGGTGCCCGGGATCGGCTTGGCGTCCAGCATGGCGATGTTGCCGAACTCGTTGCCGAAGTAGATCTGCTGGTTGGTGCCGTCGGGGTTCATGGTCCAGAGGTGGTGGAAATGGACCTGGCTGCGATCAACGTACTCCCAGCGCATGTACAGCACGCGGCCGTCGGGCAGTATCCACGGCGTGTTGTCGTGGTCGTTGTTGCTCGAAAGCATGCGCACGTTGCGGCCGTCGCCGTCGCAGCGGTAGAGGCTCGCCACCCGGGTGTACCAGCAGTTGACGAACCGCCGGCACCGCGACGAACAGAAGACGATGCTCCCGTCGGGGCAGTAGGTGGGCTCGATGTCGTCGTCCGGTCCGTCGGTCAATTGGCGCAGCCCGGAGCCGTCGACGTTGATCTCGTAGAGATGGTACGGATGCGTTCCGCCTTTGCGGTAGGCGAAAAGGATCTTCTTGCCGTCGTAATGAACCTGGGGATCGCGCACGCCGCCCTTGGGGTCCTCGATGATGGTCTGGAGTTGCCCGGTGCGGAGATTCAGCCGACACAGCCGGCATCCTTCGCCGTAACCCCAGTAGACCCCGTCTTGAAACTTCCACCCCAGGTTCTTCGGATACTCGGAGTGATCGGCATAGTTGCCGAAGGTGACGTACCAGTGATCGCGACCGGGGATGCGCTCGGCAAAGACGATCTCGTCGATGCCCTTCATGGGACCGTCGAGGAATCGCTTGAGCATGGGTCCGCTGTGAAAGCCTTTCGCGGGCTTCGAGGCGTCGGCAGTGGCCGACTGCGACTTGGCGCCGTGAGCGGCACCGGCGGTTCCAGCCAGCGTCCAAGCGGCCGCCAATGCCCATTGAATCCACATCGTCCGTTGGGCTCGAGTCATCGCGCATTCCTCCAGCAGGCTTCGGCAGTCCACGGCCCCAGCAGGAAGGGTTTCCCACGGAAGCCCATTGTAGCTGCTGCCCGCGCCGGAAGAAAGCTGGGAAAGACCTCGGCCACCGGCAACTCGTCCTTGTGCCCTCGTGGCCACGCTCGGCGCGGGAATGAGAATGCGAAAGGCGTGGTGTCGAGGAAGCGAGAGGACGATCGGGCGTTGAGACGGAGCGCTCTCTCCGGGCCCGCGGGGGCCTTCTCAGCAAGGTGGATACCCCTATAATCTGTTAGTCATCGTGGCCGGCGTGGGGCACTTGGACCACCGACATCTGGGACGTTCCGACCTGCTATGCTTCGCTACCGTGGATTCCGCAATAGCGATCCGCCGCTCGTGGCCGAGATCTGGCGAAGCCGTGCGGGCGATCCCGCGCTCGTGCAGCCCGTGTCCGTCGATCTGTTCGAGCAACTCGTGTTCGGCAAGCTGCATTTCGACTACGCCGGTCTGATCCTCGCCATCGACGACGGCCGACCTATGGGCTTCGCGCACGCGTCGTTCGGGCCGGATGCCTCCGGCGAGCGTCCGGCAACCGATGTCGGAGTGGTTTGCCTGATCGTCGTGCGCCCCGATTGCGACGAGGCAGCGGTCGCCGCCGGTCTTTTGGGCCGTTGTGAAGCCTATCTTCGCCAGCGCGGCGCGCGAGTGTTGTACGGGGGCGCTGCCGGGTCCGGCAATCCCTTCTACGCCGGTCTGTACGGCGGGTGCGAATCGCCCGGCGTGCTCGAATCGGACCGCGTCGGCCACCAACTCTATCCCACCCAAGGCTACATTGCGGCGGATCGCATCGTCCTGTTCCGCCAGGACCTGGGCAGCTTTCGCGCGCCGATCGACCGGCAGCAAATGCAGTGGCGCCGCCGGCTGCTGGTGCAGGTGATGATGGATACCGCGGCGCGTACGCGGTGGGAAGCGGTCACGGCGGGCGATTTCGAGTCGACGACGTTCGAACTCGTGCCGCGCGGCGGAGGCGCGCGCGTGGCCCACGCCGTGGTCCGATCCATGGAGTGGGGCAGCGCGGGCCGCCCCGGCCGCGTCGCGGGATTGGTCGACCTGTTCGTCGAGCCCAACGCGCGCCGCCAGGGACTGGCCACGCACCTCATCGGCGAATTGGTCCGCAATCTCTCGGGCCACGGCGTGGCGTTCATCGAAGCGCAATCGTCCGAAAGCCAGGCTCCGCTCTTGGGCCTCTACCGGAAACTCGGCTTCCAACAGATCGCCGAGGGAATCGTGTATCGCAAAGAGATCCAGCCCGGCTCACAAAGCCGCGACCGTTCAATCGCGCCGGGCGGGGAATCACCCGACGGGGCTTACACGTAAGATCGGTAGTCCGTGTGGCATGCCGTCGCGGAGCGTCGGCATGTTCGCGCGGCCCCATGCCGACCCGCGGCTTGGGCCGCGTGAGGGCTTGCCACCCTTGGCGTCCCAATACTACAGCGCCAATCCTGCGCAGTAGTCCTAAGCCGCCTTTTCCTTGCGGCGCTTCGGCGTTCGCGTGTCTTTCCAGCGGCGGTGGATCCACCAGTACTGGCTCGGGGCCGTTCGGATCATGGTCTCCATGCGATGGGAATACCATTGGGTCAATTCCTTGACGCCGCCGATGCCGGAGTCCGTTTCGCGTGGGTCGGCGATGCCCAAGACCTGCATCTCGAACCCCATCGGCCGGCCCAGACGCCGGCATCCGCAGACGGCGGTCGGGGCGTCGTGTTCCAGCGACAACAGGCCGATGGCCTTGTGCGCCGAGGCGGGACGGCCGAAGAACTCGATCCAGCAGCCTTTGGGGCCGGCGTACTGATCGGCCAAGAACGACATCGTCCCACCGTGCGACAAGACCGCCTGGATGTCGTCGAACCCGCCATTCTTGGCGATGATGTGCTGGCCGGTCGCGCCTCGAAAGCGGTTGATGAAACGGTCGAGGAACGGGTTGTCGAGGTTTCGAGCCACGGTAAACGTGGGAAAGCCGAGCAGGCCGAGCATGAAACCGCCGATCTCGAAATTGCCGAAATGCGCGGTGACGATCACCGTGGGCCGGTCGCTCAGCAAGGAACGCATCAGGTCAGCGACGCCGTTGACGCGCACGAATCGCCGCCAGTTCGTCTCATGGATCTTGCGGGGCGCGTGGGCAACCTCCAGGGCGAGCAGAAACAGGTGCTCCCACATCTCGCCGATGATCTGCCGCCGCCGGGCCTCGGAGAGGTCGGGAAAGGCGAAGCGGAGATTCTCCTCCACCACGCCGCGGCGGATTCTCAACACTTCGCCAAACATCCAGGCGAGTCCGCGGGCCAAACGCTGGCCGGTCTCGATGCGGATCGCCTGGGCGAAACAGATCACCAGCCGGACCACGAGATAGACCAGATAGTCGAGAATCACATTGCGACGCACGCGACTCGCCTCCTCGCATTGTGCCCTTTGGAGTGCGGCGATTCATCGCCGCTTTGGACGGTTGGCTGGGCGCAACGTCGCAAGAGCCGCAATGAATCGCGGCACTCCAAAGGGCGTATTCTGACAAGAAAACCTATCGACAGCCAAGAGCGATTCTGCCGCCTGACGCGGCGCAATCGGAAGAAGAAAAGGAAGTATAGGCAATATAGACAAAGGGTCGTCTACTCGGGGGAATGAAGTGTTCGGAAGATAAGAGAAATGGGGAAAGACGTGGTAAAATGGGAAAACAAAGAGAGAGCTTGCGCTTGGCGGCAACCCAATGGGACTCCGTCCCTCCCTTTTCCCTTCGCATTTCTTGTGGAACTTCAAACGACTGAGGTGTTATGGGGGAAAAGCGAGAGGTTGCGGTTTGCGAATCCGCGTCTCCCCCTTTTTTCCCGCTATGCCCCGACTCCGCGCTTCCGCGCCTTGAGGGCCGGGTCGCCCGCCAGCGGCAGGGCAACGGCGCGGCCGGTCTCCGCGGCCTTGTAGATCGCGAGGATGACTTCGACGCTGCGCCGGCCTTCGGGGCCGTCGATCCGGGGCGCGCGGCCTTTCTTGATCGCCTGGAGCACGTCGCGGAACTGCCGGGCGTGGCCGTGGTGGCCAATCGCCGCGGGATCGGCCGCCCCGCCCCCGCCACTGACCTTCTCGGCCATCTTCCCATGAATCGCCTGGTCGCGGGCCTTTGTCTTGGCGAAGTCCCACTTGACGATGTCTTCCTCTTCCATCGCGGCCGAGCCCTGGGAGCCGTGGATCTCGATCCGTTTGAGATACCCGGGATAGACGGCGGTGCTGGCCTCGATCACGCCCAATGCTCCGGTTGCGAACCGTAGCGTGGCCACGGCAATATCCTCCACCGCGATCCGCTCGTGGGCCAGAAGCCCGGTCTGGGCGCGGACTTCCGCCACCGGACCCATGAGCCACAATAACAAGTCCACGCTGTGGATCGCCTGATTCATCAGGGCCCCGCCGCCGTCCAATTTCCAGGTGCCGCGCCACGCCCCGCTGTCGTAATACTGCTGCGTGCGATACCACTTGACGAACGCGTCGCCGACGGTGAGGCGACCGAATCGCCCTTCCTCCACGGCCCGCTTGATTTCGACGCTCGACTCGTGGAACCGCGACGGAAAAATGGTGGAGAGCACCACGCCGGCCTTGCGGCAGGCATCGATGATCGCGTCGCAGCGCCGAAGCGTGATTTCGAGCGGCTTCTCGACGATTACGTGTTTGCCGGCCCGCGCCGCGGCCACGGCGGGCTCGAGGTGGGCGCCGCTGGGAGTCCCGATGGTCACCACGTTCACTGCCGGATCGGCCAACATGGCCCCCAGCGACGCGTACGCCTTGCACCCCGTCGAAGCGGCCAGACGCTCGGCGGACGCAGGAACCGCGTCATAGCAGGCCACCAGTCTCGCCCCCGGCGTGTCGCCGATCGCCCGGGCGTGAAAGTTGGCAATCATCCCGCAGCCGACAATTCCAAATCCGGTTGCCATGGTCGGTGTCCTCAATGCCTCGTCTGGGGTTGTTGTCAGGGGTCAGGGTTCGGGGTTCAGGGTTCAGTCAGAATTGCGATGCACGCCTTTTCTCCGACCCCTGAAGCCAGCGGCTTCAACGGTATGCCCCGGGCGTCCCGAACCCCGAACCCCGAACTCCAAGACGGCCCCGATTATAGGCCCTTCGGCAGGACGGACCAAGCCAGTGCCAAGCTGGTTGCGTTCAGGGCCATGTGCAGGAGGATCGAGGGGACGATGCGATGGGTCCGGTAATAAAGCAGTCCCAAGACAAAGGCGAAGGGGATGAGCGTAATGGGATCTGCGGAGATGCTCTTCGGCAACAGTGCCGTCATCGACACCTGAACCACATAAAGCCAAGGGACCACCGACAACGCCGTGCCGAGACCCAACTTCAGGTCGTCGGCAAGCTTGTCCCGCTGCCAGCCCAAATCGACCGCGCTGGCCCCCGCGCGCACCCGCACCAGAGCCAGGGCAAGGACCACGGTCACGGTGTTGCCCAACATTCCGCAGACCAGGATGTGGAAGACGAGACGGGCATCGGGCGGCGGCGCGGCCCCTCGGGCGTGCAGAAGGGCAAACGCCAATGACGAGCCAATCAGCGGCATGGGTCCGCGCAACAGAAGCCCAGCCCCTCGGGCCAGACGCCGCCATCGGCGTTCCGCGCCCTCCAGGGCTCCCTGGAGCAAGAGCCGGAAGAGGATTTCCTCGGCGATGGGGGCCACGAGGACGACCGCCACCAGACACACCACGAGAGTGCTCGGCGTCCGATCCTGCCTGAGCAACACCAGCACGGGGTGTTCGGTGGAGGCCGCCACCTCGTCCACCTTGTCGGCGGCGGGCGTGAGCGGAACCGGGAACAGGCGCCGATCCAAATCGAAGATCGCGCTTGGAATCAGATAATAAAAGGCGGCGACGACCAACAGGTCGACGGCCTGCCACGGAACTGGCCGCCGCCAAGCGTACGGCATGATCGGCTTACCGTGGATCGCACGGCGGACAATCCACACCCAAAGGGCTACGCTCGCAGAGAACACCAGCAGGCAAACGGCCAGGAGCGTCTCGCTCAGCTCGAACTGGGCCGGATCGTTCATGCACTGCTCCGCACCAACCGGCCCGCGACCACAAGGTAGATGAGCCCCGAGTAGATCGTCGAGAGGACCGCGACCCAGATGGACACGATCATGGTCCAGCGAACCCAGTCGGGCGCAGCGGTCGCCGGATTGGGATAGTCGAGATACACCAGGCAGGCCCCCGCCGCCACACATTGAAAGACCATCTTCAGCTTGCCCGACATCTTCGCCGAGAAGTCGGCCCCTTGGTCTTCCAAGAAGCTGCGCAGGGCTGTCACGAGCAGTTCCCGACCCACCAGGACGACCACCATCCACGGGCGCAGTCCCAGCTTCACCGCGTTCATCGCCGGCACGGCCGCCAGGAAGATGAAGGTGCCGCACACGATCACCTTGTCGGCAAACGGATCGAGAATCCGCCCCAGCGTGGTCACCTGACCGTATTTGCGGGCAAAGTACCCGTCGAGCCAGTCGGTGCCGGCGGCAATCACGAAGAGCACGAAGCTCGCCAGGTACCATTCCCAGGTGATGAGACAGAACATCACCACCGCCAGAATGAGACGGAGGAACGTCAATTGGTTTGGCAGATTGAAGGCGGACGCCCACAGGTGGCGTGCCCGGTCAGCACGGCTCGGCATACCGATCCTCATTCGCTACGGCGCGTTCGATTCCTGGAACGTCTTGCATGGGGTCTGGCTTTGGCCTCGATTTCAGGCCCAAGTCCAAAGCCCTAAGACCAAAGGCCCCCCGAAATCACTTCTGACTGCGTTGGTCGTCGGTCATCGCGACGTTCCGACGGCGGCAGCAATTAGATCATAATCCCTTGCTGCGACAACCTCGCAGGGGACGATTTGCCCTGGTTTCAGGTCGTCTCCGGTAACAAATACTACGCCATCCACCTCGGGAGCGTCGGCGTAGCTCCGGCCAACAAAGGCGTTCGACTGGCCGTCGATGCAACGGTCGATGATGACTTCCAGCTCTCTCCCCACCTGCGACTGGTTCCACTCGAAGGCAATTCCCTGCTGCACCGCCAACAGTCGTCGGCGACGATCGTCGGCGACTTCGGTCGGAACGCGATCGGGAAGTCGGGCAGAGGGGGTGTCCTCCTCTAGAGAGTAGGAAAATACTCCCAAACGCTCAAAGTGCCGTTCGCCGACGAAATGCAGAAGCTCGTCGAACTGCTGGTCGGTCTCCCCCGGAAAACCGGTGATCAGGGTGGTGCGCAGCACGATTCCCGGAATCCGCTGCCGCAGTCGGTCCAGTAGATGCTCCGTCTCGGCTCGGGTCACTTGGCGATTCATCCGCCGGAGGATCTTGTCGTTGATGTGCTGGAGCGGCAAATCGAAGTAGCGAAGGATCTTACGGCTCGACTGCACCACGTCGATGAGCTCGTCCGTCAGGTGCATCGGGTAGAGGTACATGACTCGAATCCACTCCAGGTCGCCGACCCGCTCCAGGCGTGCGAGGAGCTCGGCCAACTGGGGTCGTCCGGACAAATCGATGCCGTAGAAGCTCGTATCCTGAGCCACGAGGATCAGCTCGCGGACCCCGTCGGCGGCCAGTTGTTCGGCCTCTTCGACAACCTGCTCGACCGGCTTGCTCACATACAGCCCCCTCATGTTGGGGATAGAGCAGAACGTGCAGAGCCGATCGCAGCCTTCCGCGATCTTCTTCGACATTATACTGGCGGATATGAGCGGTAT
>CAZFKF010000177.1:0-7906 GCA_964518805.1 uncultured Planctomycetaceae bacterium
CGTCGGCCTGGCTTCGGGTGTGTGGCAGGATTTCATGGCGGGAAGGGGCTCCGTTTGCCGTCCCACAGGCTGCGAACAGCCTTTGAACATGCACGGCAAACGGTGCCTGTCCCCTTGCCTTTGACCTCGGTATAATGCGCCCCGCAATGTGGACGTATTCACGCCTTGGGACCGTCTTTCCGAGCATCCGGTCTGCAATTTCCTCGACTTTCAGTGCCGGGCAACGGCCCGGGGCATGGATGCCGGTAGCTTGAGCGCGGGCTGAGGCTTTGGCGGGCAATTGCCGGCGATGTTGGCGAGTTACTACACGGCGTTCACGCCGATGGTCAACGGCATGGGCCTTTTCGAGGGGGGCGGCAAGATGGAAAGCCAGGCCCATTCCATCGAGGCCCTCGGATGCATCGCCAGCGTGCTCCAGGACGCCCTGATGCAGAGCGTGTCGCCGCGTTCTGGAAGGTGACATCCTGCGATTTGAGACCGGTAAGGACGCACGTTACGTCGTCTGGCCAACAGACGGCCCGCTGCCCGCGTCCCGCATCCTGGAGATCTCGAGCGTGGCGACGCCGGCGTCCTATCGCTTCACGCTGCCCAACGGCCGGGTTGTGGAAGGACGCCTCGGCCGCCAGCGTTGAGTGTCCTTGGCTCAACGAATCCGTCGTTGCTCCGTTCGCAGCGCAGCCCCCCGCCTCCATCTGGGTCCTACGGATGGGTGGTCGCTAGGGGCCCGCTTGCCATCGGCGTTCAAAACTGCGATTGCCCGTTTGGACGCGAATGGCTATTTTAGAACTTTTGTCCACGAATGTCCAAAACAGGTCGCGTTTGGGTGACGATCCAGAATGGAATTAACGGTACGTGATTCCGCCCGGCTCTTGAACGTGTCGGAGAAGTCCATCTATCGCTGGGTGAAGCTTGGTAAACTGCCTGCGTACCGAGTCAACGATCAGTATCGGTTCAATCGTGCGGAGTTGCTTGAATGGGCGACTTCGCAGCGCGTGAACGTTTCGGTGGATATCTTCGCCGAACCTCCGAATGCGGCGAACCATGCGGGTTTGTTCGCGGCCATGCGCGCCGGGGGAATTCACTATCGTGTCGGCGGGCGAGAGAAGGGCGACGTCCTGCGGTCGGCCGTCGAGCTGATGCCGCTGCCGGAGGAAGTCGACCGCGAGTTCCTGTTGAAGGTCCTGCTGGCGCGCGAGTCGCTCGGTTCGACGGCTGTCGGCAACGGCATCGCGTTGCCCCACGTGCGAAACCCCGTCGTCATGCACGTTCCCCGCCCGATGGTGACCTTGTGCTTCCTTGAGACGCCGGTTCCTTTCGGGGCGTTGGACGGAAAGCCCGTCCACACTCTCTTCACGATGTTGAGTCCTACCGTTCGCGCCCATCTGCACATGTTGGCTCGTCTCTCCTTTGCCCTGCAGCAACCGGACTTCGCGACGGTGATTGGCCGGCCAGGATCTCGCGAGGAAATCCTGGCCGCCTGCGAGGCGGTTGACCGGACGACCGACGCGCCCCACGCGCCGTGAGATCTCATTCGAGTCCAGTATATGCTTCTTTTTGGAATTGGCGTCGTATTGCTTGTGGCCGGGGGCTTCGCTTCGCTGGCGCTGGGCAAGAATGCTGGAACCGCTTCGGCCGTTGCCATCCTGGGCGCCGTCGGCGGGTGCGCCTTGGCGTTGGTGGACGCCGTTCAAGTGCTTCTGAGCGGCCAGCCGGTGGAGGCTGCCGTTTCGTGGCAGATTCCCTTGGGCAACTTCGCCGTTGGGCTGGATGCGCTATCGGCCGTCTTTGTCGTTCCGATTGCTTTGGTTGTTGCCCTCGCGGCCATTTACGGTGGACAGTACCTTCGCGGCTCGCATGAAGCCCGGCGTGTTGCCGTTTCGTGGTTTTTCTTCAACTTCCTTGGCGCCACGATGCTCTTGGTTGTGGCGGCCCGCAACGCGGTTTTGTTCTTGATCTGCTGGGAAGGCATGTCGCTCGCGTCGTTCTTCCTGGTCAATGGCCAGCACGAGCGCGATGACGTCCGCCGTGCGGGGTGGGTCTATCTGGTCGCGATGCACCTTGGAAGCGCATGCCTGCTGGTCCTCTTCTTGCTGTTGGGGCGCGGTTCGGGCTCGCTGGATTTTGACCGGCTCTCGGCCGAACCGCATCTTGCCGGGGCGATGTTCCTCTTGGCCCTGGCAGGATTTGGAACGAAGGCCGGAATGGTGCCCCTGCACGTCTGGCTGCCCGAGGCCCATCCCGCGGCGCCGTCGCACGTTTCGGCGGTGATGAGCGGCGTCATGATCAAAACCGGAATCTACGGGCTCGCACGCACGTTGTGCATCCTTGGCGAAATCCCGGCGTGGTGGGGATGGACGCTGGTCGCGGTGGGCATCTTGTCGGGGATCCTCGGCGTGCTGTTGGCCTTGGCCCAGCACGACCTGAAACGCCTGTTGGCCTATCACAGCGTCGAGAACATCGGGATCATTTGCCTTGGCCTGGGCGTCGGCGCGCTGGGCGTGAGTTACGGGATTGCCGGAATGGCCCTCCTTGGGTTCCTCGGTGCGATACTCCACGTCATCAATCACGCACTCTTCAAGAGCCTTTTATTCCTCGGCGCCGGAGCCGTTCAACACGCCACCGGAACGCGCGACATGGACCGGCTCGGCGGACTGCTAAAGGTAATGCCACGGACCGGGACCACGTTCCTCATTGGGGCCTGCGCGATCTCCGGCCTGCCTCCACTCAACGGCTTCGTCAGCGAGTTCTTGATCTATCTCGCCGTGCTCGGTGGAGTGACCGAGGCCGGGCACTCGTCGGGCCATGCATGGGCGGTGTTGTGCGTCTTGACGTTCGGAGGATTGGCGTTGATCGGTGGCCTGGCGGCCGCCTGCTTTGCGAAAGCGTTCGGAAGCGTCTTCCTCGGCGAGCCGCGCAGCGAAGAGGCCCGTCGCGGACACGAGGCCGGTCGCGCCATGGGGATTCCCATGGCGATTCTGGCCGCGGCTTGCGTGATCGTGGCCTTGAGCGCGCCGATTTGGCCAATTGTACTCCGGCCTGCCGCCACAGCGATCGCCTCGGCGGTGCCGCCAGAGCATCTCGACGCGGCGAGTCGTTCGGCGGTGTTGCCGATGAGTTGCCTGTGCGCCACCTCGTGGGGCCTCTTCGCGATCATCGCGATCTTGGCCTGGGCGCGAAGCAGACTGCTCGCTCGAAGGAGCCCCCAGAAAGCGCCGACGTGGGACTGCGGCTACGCGGCAGTCAACGCACGGATGCAGTACACAGCCTCCTCGTTCGCCGCGCCACTGGTCGCACTTTTCCGCATGTTCTTGCGGCCGAGAGTCGAGCTTCACGAACCCCGGGGACTGTTTCCCGAACGGTCGAGCTTCACTTCGCACACGCCGGACGTCTTCTACGACTGTCTCTATCGGCCGACGTTCCTCGGGGTTGGCTGGGTGGCGTCGAAGTTGAGATGGCTCCAGCAGGGCCGAATTCAGGTTTACGTGCTCTACATCGCCTTGACGATTCTGGTGCTTCTGGTCTGGAAACTCGGTTGATCTATGTTCTCGCCCTCAGGATTGCTTCAGATCTTCCTCGCGCTGGTGTTTGCGCCGATGATGCTCAGCATCATCCATCGCACCAAAGCCTTCTTTGCCGGCCGACATGGCCCGCGCTGGCTTCAGCCGTACTACGAATTGGCGAAGTTGTTGCGGAAGTCGGCGGTCTACAGCCATACCACGACGCCGGTCTTCGTCTTGGGCCCCGTCGTCGGGTGCGCGGCCACCTTCGCGGCATTGTGGTTGGTGCCGGCGGCAGGCTCGGCGGCGGTGATTTCGTTTCCCGGTGACTTTCTGGTCGTGGCGTACCTTCTCGGCACGGCCCGGTTCTTCACGATGTCGGCTGCGTTGGACACCGGGTCGAGCTTTGAAGGCATGGGCGCCAGCCGCGAAGCATTCTTCTCGGCGCTTGCCGAACCAGCCCTGTTGTTGTCGCTGTCGGCGCTGGCGTCCTTTTCCCACCACGGTTCGCTTACGGGGATCTACGCCAGCATGGGAGGGTCCATGCTGGCGTCGACCGTCGGCCCGCGCATCCTGCTGGTGGCGGCGGCGATGATGATCGTTTTTCTGGCGGAAAACGCGCGGATCCCCGTCGACGATCCCAACACGCACCTCGAACTGACCATGATCCATGAAGTGATGGTGCTGGACCACAGCGGCCCGGACTTCGCGCTGATCCAGTACGGAGCCTGCTTGAAGCTCTGGATCCTCGGATCGTTGTTGGCGGGCATGCTCACGCCCATCCGAACCGGGCAGTTCCTGGTCGATCTCGCCGCGGGATTGGCGGGGCTTGCCCTGGTGGCCGTGCTGACCGGGGTTGTCGAATCGGTCATGGGTCGGCTCCGTTTGCTTCGCGTTCCGCAGTTCCTGATCGCCGCCTCGATCCTGTCCATGGTCGCCTTCGCTTTGGTCGTGAGGTAGCTGATGAGCGTCTGGCTCGACGGAATTCTCGTGTTGCTGGTCCTAAGCAACCTGTGGCTTCTCGGTTCAAGCCGCCTCCAGGCTTGCATTCAAGCGGTCGCCTTTCAAGGCGTCCTGCTGGGGTTGATGCCCCTCTTGGCCAGGTGGCCGTCGGTTTCCTGGCGATTGGCCGGCGTGGCCATCGTGAGCATGGCCATCAAGGCGGTCGCCCTGCCTGCCCTGCTCCGGCGGGCGGTGCGCGAGGCCGGGGTGCGCACCGAGGTCGAACCGTTTGTCGGATTCACGACGTCGCTTCTGCTCAGTATCGGAACCTGGGGCCTTGCCGTACACCTCGCCGGCCGGCTGCCGGTCGGAGCGGAAAACGTATCTCCGCTCTTGGTGCCCGTGGCGATCTTCACCGTACTCAACGGGCTGTTCCTGATTGCGAGCCGGAATACGGCGGTGATGCAGTCGGTCGGCTACCTCGCGTTGGAAAACGGCATCTACGCCTTCGGCTGGGCGTTTGCCATCGAGGAACCCCTCGTGATTGAGCTGGGGGTCCTGCTGGACGTCTTCGTCGCCGTCTTCGTGATGGGCATCATCATGCACCACCTGACTCGGGAATTCGACAGTATCGAGACCGACGAACTCGCGTCCTTGAAAGATTAGTCGCATGCTTCTGCTTCAGGTCCTTGGGCCGGCCATCGCCGGTCTGTTCGCCCTAATAATCCCCTGGAATCTGCCCCGCCGAGCGCTGTTGCTCTCGGCCGCCGGGGCCCATACGGTGCTTGCCGCCGCCAACTTGGCTTATGCTCCGGAGCCGATGACCAACCAGTGGATCGCGCTGGATGCCGCGTCGTCGCTCTTCCTGGCCATTACCAGCGTGCTCTTCCTGGCCGCCTCGTTCTACGCTGTCGGGTACCTGGCTCGCGGGCATCAGCACACCACGTCGCTGCCCGACGAAGCACGACCGTTTCGGGACTTTCCCGAGGCGACCTTCACCGGCTGTTACCTCCTCTTTCTGGCAGCCATGACGCTGGTCCTAGTCAGCCGGCACTGGGGGCTCATGTGGGTTGCCGTGGAAGCGACGACCTTGGCCAGCGCCCCGCTCATCTATTATCACCGATGCGCGCGGTCGCTGGAGGCGACGTGGAAGTATCTCGTGATTTGCTCGGTGGGAATCGCCTTGGCGCTTCTGGGCAACTTCTTCCTGGCCGTGGCCGCGAAGACGGCCTCCGCAGCCCCTTTCCACCTTTCGGTCGGAGAATTGGAGCAGCATGCCGCCGAACTCGACCCCCGCTGGCTGAAGGCCGCATTCCTTCTCCTTCTCGTGGGCTATGGCACGAAGATGGGGTTGGCCCCGATGCACACCTGGCTACCCGACGCACATAGCGAAGCGCCGTCGGTGATCTCCGCCTTGCTCTCCGGCGTGCTCCTCAACTGTGCCTTTCTCCCCATTCTGCGCAGTCACGCCTTGTTGGTGAAGGCGGGACTCGGCGCGTTCAGCCAGGACTTGCTCGTGCTGTTTGGCCTGACGTCGATGGCCGTGGCGGCATTGTTCATCATCCGGCAGATGGACTTCAAGAGACTCCTGGCCTACTCCAGCGTTGAGCACATGGGCATTCTCGTTCTCGGGGTCGGCATCGGCGGGATCGCGGGCTTCGGCAGCATGCTGCACGCTGCGAATCACTCGATCGTCAAAGCCATGCTGTTTCTCGTCGCCGGCAACACCCTTGCCCATGTTCGCACCAAGTCGACGCGAGAGACGAGGGGACTTCGCCGCGTTTTGCCGGTCACCGGAACGTTGTGGATCGTCGGATTATTGGCGATCGCCGGTTCACCTCCGTTTGGGATATTCCTGAGCGAGTTGACGATCCTCAAGGGAATCCTCGATGCGGGGCGCATGCTGGTCGCGATTTCCTATTTGGGAATGCTGTCGATCGTCTTCATCGGCATGTCGGCGATCATCTTGCCGATGGTCTACGGCGCTTTGCCGAGACCGGAGACCCTGGCAACCGCGAGCGGGACGACCGGCAACGCCCCATTTCCGAACGAGCCTCCCAGCGCCGCGTCGGAGAGTTGGTGGTCGATCGCTCCTCCGCTTCTGTTGGCCGCCGTGGCCCTGGTGCTGGGGCTCTACCTGCCGCACCAATTCACGGCGCTCTTGCACCAGGCGGCCGCCGCCGTGGGAGCCGAACCATGACCGCAGAGACTGTTTTTGCGATTCACAACGGCCAGGCCTTCCCGGCGTCAGGACCGACGCGGTTGTCGGTCGAGCACTTTCGCGGATACGTGATTCAGGCCGTTGCCGAAGGGCTGAGACTGGCCGCGATGTGGGGCACTCGCGCTGAGACAGGAGGCACGCTGACTGCCGTCCTTGCCCACGACGACCAGGGGACCTTGCAGGTGGTCACGACATCGGTGCAACGGGAATACCCTTCCCTCACTCCGGCGTGCCCTCAGGCAGAGTACTTCGAGCGGGAAATCCGCGAACAATCGGGCCTGATCCCGATCGGACATCCGGGCTTGAAGTCCGTACGCCTCGGCCCGCGGACGACGGACTTCTTCGCCATGGAAGGAGACGAAGTGCACGAAGTCGCCGTCGGCCCCGTGCACGCGGGGATCATCGAGCCTGGCCATTTCCGTTTCCAGTGCCACGGCGAGACGGTCTACCACCTCGAAATCGCACTTGGATACCAGCACCGGGGCATCGAGCGCGCACTCGTTGGCGGGCCCGACCGGAAGACCATCCATTTCATGGAGACGTTGGCGGGCGACACGTCGATCGGACACGCGATGGCATACTGCCGCGCCGTGGAGGCGCTCTCGCAAACGCGCGTCCCGCCGAAAGCCCAGGTGATTCGCGGCGTGGCTTTGGAACTCGAACGCCTGGCCAATCATCTCGGCGATCTCGGGGCTCTGGCGGGCGACATCGGCTTCTTGCCTACCATGTCGTATTGTGGCCGAATCCGGGGTGACGTGCTGAACATGACCGCGATGATCTGCGGAAACCGATTCGGACGCGGCCTGATTCGCCCGGGCGGGGTTGCCTTTGACCTGGACCTTCCCCTTGTCAAGGAAATGAAACGCTGCGCCCGCGCCGTTCTGAAAGACGCACGATCGGCCGTCGAGCTTCTATGGGACGCGCCTTCGGTCATGGCGAGGTTCGATCAGACCGGCGCCCTGACGCGCGACGTGTGCCAGCAGATCGGCCTGGTCGGCGTCGCCGCCAGGGCGTGCGGCATTCCTCGCGACGTGCGTAGTGATTTCTCGTACGGGATCTACCGCTTCGCGCAGATCCCGGTTTCCACGTGGCACTCCGGCGATGTGTTTGCGCGGGCGTACGTGCGTTGGCTGGAAGTGCAACGCTCGCTCGCGTTCATCGAAGAGCAGCTCGATTCACTCCCGGATGGATCGGTGCTCGAACCCCTTCGCGTCATCCGGCCGGACTCTTCGGTGGTCACGTTGGT
>CAZFKF010000178.1:0-7903 GCA_964518805.1 uncultured Planctomycetaceae bacterium
AGATCACCGGAACGCTGAGTTCGGGCGAGGACGTCACGGAACGCAGGCGGATGGAACGCGAGTTGTCCCAGGCCAACAAGCTGGAGGCCGTGGGCCGCCTGGCCGCAGGCATAGCCCATGAAATCAACACGCCAGTTCAGTACATCGGCGACAATGTACGGTTCCTGAACGACTGCTGGCAGTCCATCCGCGAAATTGCCGATCTCTGCCCACAGCTTCTCCGGGCTTCCAGCCACGGGGGTGCGTCGCGCGAGGTGGCCGATCGCGTTGAGACCCTGGCCGAAACCTTGGACCTTGGCTACATGATGGAAGAGATTCCCAAGGCGATCGGGCAGTCGCTCGAAGGCGTGGCGCGCGTCGCCCGGATTGTGGGCGCTATGAAGGAGTTCGCCCACCCCGGATCGCAGCAGTTGGTCAGCGTCGACCTGAACCGGGCCATCGAGAATACGCTCACAATTTCCCGCAACGAGTGGAAGTACGTCGCCGACGTCGTGACCGAACTCGACCCGCGGCTGCCGCCGGTGAAATGCGTTCCGGGCGAAATCAACCAGGTCATTCTCAATCTCATCGTCAACGCCGCTCACGCGATCGGAGACGCCGCCGAGGGCATGGGCACGATCCGTGTCGCAACTCAACGCGCGGGGGATTGGGCGGAAATCCGGATCCGGGACACGGGAGTCGGGATCGCTCCGGGAATCCACGACAAGGTCTTCGACCCCTTCTTCACGACGAAACCGGTGGGCAAAGGGACCGGACAGGGCCTTGCCATCGCTCGGTCCGTCGTCGTCGAGAAGCACGGCGGCACGATCACGTTCGAGACGGCGCCGGGCCGAGGGACGACCTTCATCGTACGACTCCCGATCGCCGGCCTCGCCGACCCGCAGAGTGGGGAGTCGCGTGACGCGGCCCCGGACCGCCTGCTAGCCGCGCCCGTTTCGCCTTGATCGGCCCGCCTCGCTCGACAGTTCGCCGTTCCACGGACCGACTCCATTCCTGGTCGCAGCGCGGACTTGTTGGAGACTCGGAGTCGGTGTTCTCAGACGCTCACTCTCCTCCCGGATTCGCCCCTTCCGCCACAAGGATCTTGCGGATCGCTTCCTTCAGCAACGACTCCGACTCCGGGCCGACGTGCGATGCACTTGGCTCGTAGCCGCCCTCCTTGAAAGCCTTAGCGGTGCAAATGTAGCCGGGGCCGAGATCGCCATAGGCCGCCACGGCAAGAAAACTGCCCGCGGGCCTCACTGCCTGCGCAAAACGCTGGAACTCGACCATGCATTCGCCCGGCAGGAACAGGATTCCGACGTTGCCGATCCACAAGCTGCTGATCTCCAATGGGACGCCGATTCGTTCGGCGTAGGCAACTTCCGTCGCAGCGCGGATGCGAGGTATCGCGCTGACTCTGGGATCGGCGAGTTCCTTTCGGCATTTGTCGATCAACGCCCCCCCACCCGATGCTATGGGGAGCACGAGGGGGAGCGATCGCCAATGAAACTCGCCGGCGGACACAAACCGCGTGGCGGCAGCGGAACCCTCCAAGGCGGAGAAGAGCCGCGAAGTCAATTCGTCGCGAGCCCGGCGCGTCCCGTCGTTGTACTTGCCCATCGCCACGTCGCCGGCGCAGCCGGTGAAATAGACTTGGAACACCCCTTCCTTCTCTTCCAATCTCTCGCGGGCGAACCCGGGCAGGTCCGGCGAAACGCGATGATCGCCTGGGGCTCCGTAGAACGTTTGCGGATGCGTGGCGTAGAAGTGTAGACGCACAACGGGACTTCCTCCGTGCGCCAGAGTCACGGTGCGCAGCACCGGATCGATGAACCCTTCGGGCAGTGCCCGAAGCGCCGGGTCCTTGGCAGAACTCATGCGACCGTGGAACTTACCGTCGGGGGTGATGATTCGTCGACTCGACGCCACCCGCTCGACGACCGTTTCGCTCGTGCCCACCGCGTCGACGGACTGCATCTTACTCAGGGCCTGCTTCGCCGCGACGGCCAGTCGATCGCTGACCGCCTCAAGAAACGCGAAGTCAACGTATCGAGGCGTCGCAGGACAGCGGTCCAGCAGTTTCTGAGCGTCGCCGTCGACGTACGGCGCCGTGTGCGGATGCACGCACTGCACGGCGACTCGCGAAACCGTGGTTTCCGCCGCTGCGGCCAGCTTCTGCCGGAACAGCAGGTGCGAAGCATTGCACAATCCGCACCAGTCCACCGCGCAAACGACGCAACGCGTCCGGCCATCGTCAAGCACGATGCCCTTGGCCCAAAGCGGCGCCTCGATGGTTTCCACAGGCGTGACCCAAATCGACGGCTGACCGCCCAGCGGCGGCGTGACGTTGCACGAGAAGACCGCAACCCGCACGGGGTTCTTCGGTGTGTCGCCAAACAGATCCGTGAGGTGACCGAGCAGACCCAACCCAACGCACAGCACAAACAGCACCCGCAAGCGGAACCACATGGACAGCCTCCCCCTTAAACGATGACGTGGACTCTGGTCGAAGACGCCTCCGTCACGCGAAGTCTATTGTGGCGCAACGCGGAGCGGCAGTCTATGCACCGAGAAAAACCCTGGGCCATGGCGGACGCCGACAGACGCCCCCTCGAGCTCCTAACCCCAGCCATCCGCGAGAATCCCAAATGAGGCCAAATGGCAATTTGCCTCGAAACGCAGGCTGAGCGTGCTTCTGCGATGGGGGAAACGGTTGCTTCCGCGGTGCTGCGAGATGGGTGCGGTCTATTTGGCCACACCAACGCCGGGGCTTGGTTCCGGACTCGGCCGAGCCTCGCGCCAGAGCTTGTCCATGACCTCGGCGAGTTGCTTGGCCATTCGCTCGCGGCGATTGCTCTGGTACGCACTGCGGTCGGCCTTGATCGTGACCGGGCCGTCGTAGCCCGCGCCAGCAAGTCTGGCCAAGATCGCGGTGCAGTCGATCCTGCCGGTCGTTCCAGGCAGCAATCGCTGCGATTCGGTGGCCTCTGCAAGCGGAACGTCGGAAGGCAGATCCGCCAATTGCAGGGCGACGACTTGACCGGGCGAAATCGCCTGGATGTTCTCCAGTGAAGCCCCGGATACGGTCAGATCCCACACATCAACTGATAGGCCCAGATTTGGGACGCCGACCATGTTCAGCAGCAAGAGCAGAGCATCAAGGCTATGAATGAACTGGAACGCCCGACCTTTGCGCAATCCCTCCGTGGCCCGAATGCCAACTCCAAGGCGAAGTCCGCCGGCCGCTAGAACGGGACTGATTTCGGCAAATCTCCGCCGATGCAGTTCGAAGTTCTCATGATACGGTCGCTTGTCCCCGGCGGGTGCGATCTGATACAAGGCTCGTGTGCAGCCCAACTCTTGAGCCATTTCGACGTATTGGGGTAGTTCCGCAAACTGCCGCTTGAACGTGTCGTCGTCCGCCTCGCAGTCCACCGGCAGCGTGAAAGTCCCGACGCCGATCCGCGCGCTGACCAGCGAACGCCGAGCATACGCCATTCCGTGCAACTTCACCCGCCCGGCAAACTCCACGATGTCCAGATCGACCGCGGGAAATCCGTACGTGAGCGCGACCTCGATGGCCTCACTTTGGTGACCGGTGGCCCCCATTGCCGACGGGTCAAGATTCTTGAACATGTAGCCCTCTCACCGTGTTCCCGACCAAAACCCCGCGCTTACTCAGCAGAATCTACGTCGAAGCAGCGGAAACGTGCATTATGCCACCCCATCCGTGTGTGAAAAGGGGGGGTACAGGTCGCGAGCCCCACCATGGATATTAGCTGAACCCCATTCCGAGTACCATCGCACGGCACCAGTTCGCGGTTCAGGCCCTGACTGGATTTGAACGCGACTTGCGTTAGAATAAGGCTGCCGGGGGCGAACTGGGTTCGACCGGGCAGGTTGACGTCGAAGTGGCGCGCCGTGGTTGGTCAGCAGGCCACGCAAAAAGCCGACCAAACTTTAAGTGCCGAGAGAAATCTCGCTCTTGCTGCGTAGTAACACGTAGCTCCGGCTGAGGATCTTCGCCGAAGAGGTCCAAAAGCCGGCCATCAAATTCGGCTCGTCTCGGATCACCGCCGGGTACTGCCGAGATCAAATTCCGTTCCTGGCTAGCCGAAGATGCACCCCGTCGGTTGGGGATATCAAGGCGAAACCCAAATCATCCGACTACGCGCGTAGATGCTTCCTCCGAAATGCTTCGGGACGCGGGTTCGATTCCCGCCGCCTCCACCTTAAGGCCACTTGCAGGAATGTTGCAAGTGGCCTATTTTATTGGGTATAAGCGATGGCGACCCGTAACACAAAAAGTCTCCTGTCCCGTAGTTTTTCAGAAAAGTCCCGTAGACTGCGTGGATTCTGTCCCGTAGGACGCCGAACTGTGTCACGTAGAGGCCCACGCCGAGGTTGCGGTGCTCGCCACGCCACACCTTCACCGAGGTCGTACCGTGAATCAGGACTCCGCTTCAGCAGGCAGGCTTGCCAAAGCCAAGAGCCGTCGAACGAGCCAGATGAGCCTGGACAAGGCCAGCGGGCGTTACTGTGCTAAGCTGGGACGAAAACTACTTCGGGGGGGAGGCTATGACGGGCACAAGTTCCGCTTCACACCCGACCTGAAGGAATCGGAACGAAGCAAGATCCGCATCCAACAGTTGTGGGATCGGCTCGTTGCTAAACACGGCCCCGGCTACCTGTGGACGGACGAAGACCTGCTCGTCGCCCAAGCGATGGCCGAAGGTCGAACCGAAATCCGGGTCTCCGTTGAGCACATCGCACCGATGGACGCAGTTCGGAGGCAGTTGCCTCGGCTCCGCACCCAAGCTCGGCTGTACGCCACGGAGATCGCACGGCTACAGGAAACCTATCCAGAGATCGCCATCGTTGCTGCCGATCCCGAAGCACTCGACAAGGGAAAGCGAGAACTCGTTGCGTCGTCTCAGCAGGTCGTGAGTTTCGAGCAGAATTTGGCTCGCCCGTTCAGCGGTCCTGTGCCTCTGGGCACCGGTGGTCCGACCGTGGCTCAAGCTCTTGACGCCTACGAGGCTCATATAAGGACCACTTACCTCGTCATCCCTGACCAGGAGGAAGGCATCGACGGCAAACGGCTGTCCGACACCGGCCAATCTTATCTCGATCAGATTGCGCAAGTTCGGGTCCATAATTCGGCGCACCTTCGATGGCCGCTCAGTCGGTTGACCTTCGACGGCTGCGATGAAATGCTCCAGGTATGGCGTCAGCGACCCGTCAGAAAGGACGGAAGCGGCCACATGGCCGTGAAGACGTGTCGTGAGCATGCCAAACTGCTGAAGAGATTCTTCAAGTGGGTGTCCAAGTCCGACAAGTTCGAGTGGAAGAAGCCCGAAGACTTCGACGAACTCTCCCTGACGGTGCCTCGAACGAATCGGGAGAAGTCCGCCCCGGTTACCCAACGGTCAAGGCAGGTCGAGACGTACACGGTTGAACAACTGGCGATTCTGAACCGGTACGCAATTCCATTTGAGCGGTTCCTGCTCCTCTGCGGATTGAACCTCGGCTTCAAGCGGATGGAATGCGCCACGCTCCGTGTTGGCGAGATCAGCCTGCATACGATGCACGATTTCGCCAAGTACATCGCCTTCGATTTCTCGGAAACTGACTCCTTCGTCCGCCGCTTACGAACGAAGACGGAGGTCTACGGCGAGTGGATTCTGTGGCCCCTCACCGTGTCGGCAATGGAATGGGTGCTGAAGCGGCGGCGAAAGCAGGTCCGCATCACGAAGGGCGAAGGAAGGGGCCGGGAGATCCCCTGCACGCCGACAGCGCTCGTCTTCCTGAACGATTCCGGTCATTCATTCACCAAGCCAACGGCGAACGGAAACCCCAACCATCAAATCACGAACGGCTGGACCCGCTTGCTCAGGCGAGTCAAAAAAGACCACGAAGAATTTCCCTGGCTTCCGCATGAGTCACTTCGAGATACGGCGGCCGATTGGATACGAGAGGAATTCGGCGGCGAAATCGCAGATATTTTCCTGTCACACGGGTCACCACTTGGCTCAAACAGCCTCGTGGAATGCTATACCAACAAACCTTTCGGCAAGGTCTTCAAGGCTTTGCGCTGGTTGGAAGAAAAACTGAGCCCGATGTTCGAGGCGACGCCAGCAAATCCGTTTCCCGACGTTCGCAAAAAACGTATCGGCGGCTTGAGCATCCGACAGCAGACGATAATTCATGAGTTGCTACAGCAGGGATTATCTGCCAAGGAGATCGCTGCCAAGGCAGGTTGTTCCAAGATGAGCGTGTATCGCTGCCGCCATGGGGAACCGTAATGGAAGCGGGAACAAGAAACGGCTTGCCGTCCCAACAACGTTCTATCATGCTGCTTCGCAGCCTATCTCTTCGTAGCGAGCCAACTACACGGACATTGGTCACGTCGTCCCTCGCCGCCGGTCAAGATCCGTTGGACATGGCCGAAGGGGCAGTCGATGGGCGGGGGCCGGTCACGATGGCGGACGAGGGGCTGCTTCACTTCTCATGGCCCTCCAGGATTTCGCAACCGGGATACCGCTCCCGCAGCTCGTGCTTGGCGGCCTCGATGTCCTTCGCCTCGATCAAGATGTTGCCGACGATCCCTCTGGTCTTGGTCTTGATCTTGAAAACGAACTTACGATTGGCCGCTTAAACGAATCCCGGATGAATCCAGAGGATCAGAATAGTGATCGCACTTGAGACGAACTGGCGTCGTCGCATCAGCAGGCTCCGGGTTGGCACATAATGAACTCGATTGGCGTGATCACTGCTCCGAAATGAGTTTTCCCGAAATGGGTGCGCCACCCTGGTTCTGGCCTTTGTAGGACTTGCCATCCGGCGAGACCGTGCATGTGTCGGTCGATCCGTTGGCGTGACGAAGGATCAGCGTGTCCCCTTTGCGTTCCCAGAGGCTCGCACCATCAGGCGTGACCAAACGGCCGGTGGACCAAAAGAGCAGCTTGTCCGCACCAGCGGGCCACCGGTGCTCCCAGACGGCGACCACGAACACCTTCTGCAACTCGCAGCCCCACAATTCGCCGCTGGCCCGGACCTGTGTGCCGATGAAAGCTTCCCGACCTTTGGGACGGAGCGTTGCCTGGGATGAATCCGAGAAAGCAACCTTCACCTGGGTGTCGGTCGCTGACCATTGGCCGATCTGTTTGTCCTTCTCCCACACCGATTGATCTGGCCTGAACTCCCACCATACGACCTTGCGTTCCTTGGTCCGGCGCTGCATCATGCCGACCAGGAAGTGGCCGGTGATCGCTGGGGCGAGCTTGGATTTACTTTCGGTGCTGACGGGGCCTTCGGCCTCCGACGCTAGCTCCTTCAGCCGCTTCTCCACCTTGCTCTTCGTCAGCCCAGTGGCCTGGGGCAATGCCCGACTGTACCACTCAGCCCCTCGCAGGGCCATCGCTCTCTTGACCGGCCCTTCCTCGTCATCCGCCAGTTCGCACCAGCGATCCCCGAGTCTCACCTGTTCGTCCGGTGTCGTCGGTACTCGGAGATCCTGGGCGGCAACTTCCTTCAGCGCCGCATCACTCCCCTTCGCCAACATCGGTAAACCCTTTGCCCAATCTCCCTTGACGAAGCAGTAGTGTTTTCCGGCGATCAGGTTAGCCTCGGGATCATCCGGCGTCTGCTTCAATCTTTCAATCGCCTTCCGGGCCTCGCCGTAAGCCGCCGCAAATTCTCGAAGACTGTTCACACGGGTCCGCACCCGCTTCACGAGATCGGAGTCCCGAAGGGCCGTGGCCTCGGAAATCGCCAACTCACCCAGTTGCGACACGAGATCAAACCGATCCGCCTTCACGGCGGCCTCCATCAACTCGTCCGCTTGCCGAATGATCGCATGATGTTCAGGCGCAGTGCGTGCTCGCTTGGACAACGATGTCAGCACGTCGCATTTTCTCTC
>CAZFKF010000179.1:0-7869 GCA_964518805.1 uncultured Planctomycetaceae bacterium
TGGATGCCGGTAGCTTGAGCGCGCGGGTGCCACTGCTGGCTTGTCCAGCAGTGCTGGGGCTGGGCTAACCATTGCCATCGAGGAACTCTGCGGGGAGGCTGTGCACGATCGGCAGACCGGGGTAATGCTGTGGAGGATCCTGCAAGTAGAATCGCGCGCGGGTGCCACTCAATGCCATCTCCGTTTGTATGGTTACGCAGCACAGAAGTCTTTCTGATTACGGGTCTTCAACGGCTTCGTGAGCCTCAGCAAGATCGGTGGGTGCGGCGGCTTGTGCTCTTTGCGACGGGGCCAATCTCGCTTCTGTTTCGCCGTGGTGCGCCAGCGCCGTTCTCGTTGGGCACGGGTGATCCGCTCGGCAAACGGGACATGAGCGTTCGACCTTCCGGCGATGTCGCGACGCGCCTCCAAGAGCACGCGTCGCGGGCTGCACAGCCGGCCCTGTTACGGGACGCCGTCGATAAGGTCGTGTGCGATCGATCGCGTCAGTTCCCTGTCGAACGTCATTGCTGAGAAGAGGAGGCGTCCTTGCGCTTCTTGACCACGTCGCGGATGAATTCGACTTCCTCCGCTCGGTAGGGCGTGCCATCGGGCCGGAAGATGTCATGGAACCAGAGGGCCGGTTCGGCCGTGTACTGCTTATTCCAGGAGTCCCAAGGGTAGATGGTCTGGCTCTTGCCGCTCACCAGGCCCCAGTTGAAGGCCCCCACCCCTTCGGCCGCCAGGAAGCCGAGGTTAGGATCGAACGTGCTGTCGTTGCCCCGCGACATGTATTCGGTGCAGAGGAGCGGCCGGTTGTAGCGACGCAAATGGCGCACCGCTTCCCGGAGATTCGCCACGTTGCTGTAGTTGTGGAAGCTGATGACATCCGAGTTCCCGATCTGGACTTGCTCGGTCGGGCTGAGCTTGTCCGGGTGCGGCCAGGTGCCGATCCAGACGCCGGACGTCAGCGGCTGGGATGGCTGGGCCTCGCGCGCCCAGGAAAAGGCCATCTTCAACAGCGGCAGCACGCGCTGGGCCTTGTCCGGCAATTCGACGTTGCCGTAGGCCGACGTGTTGCCGTTGTCGGGTTCGTTCCAGACGTCCCACACCACGACGCGCGGGTCGTTGCGAAAGTGGCCAACGACTCCCAGCACGTACTCGCGCAGCGCGGCGTGCCGGGCAGGGTCCTTCAAGATCTCCGCGCCGGGACTCTGCACCCAACCGGAGTTGTGCACGTGAGGCGTCGGCGCCCGCTGCGTGCCCAGTTTCGGAAACGGGTCCCAGCACGAATCGAATAGCACAAACACCGCACCGATATGATGCTTGCCGGCCACTTCCAGAAACTGCTCCATGCGTTTCAGGAAGCCCTCGGAATCCTGCCTCCAGAGCAAGTCGTGAAGATACACCCGGACCGAGTTCATCCCGATGGACTCGGCCCATCCCAACTCGCGGTCAATCGTCTTCAAGTCGAACGTATCGGCCTGCCACATTTCGAGTTGGTTGATGGCGGTGCTGGGAAGGAAGTTGCAGCCGAGCAACCAGCCGGTCTTCTGCTGCCACGCCTTGGCCCGGCCCTCGGGCCACGGGTCAGCCGAGGCCCCCGCCGCTGCAAAGAACGTCCCTCCGAGCACGAGCATCAGGCATGCAGCACGATGGTTTGTCGCTCTCTTCACGATCGATCTCCTAGGGTCTATTGGATCAAGACGTCCTGGCGTGTTAACGGCTGTGGTCGGACTTCGGCCCGAGTCGTTGTCCCGGTTCGAAGCGAACCTCCCAGATCGCCTTGCCAATGTTGTACACCGGGGGGGTACGGACTGCAATTGTCACCGGCGGTGAAAGACGACCGGCGTCGGGGCGGCGGCAGCCTGAAGCCGAGAAGCGGGCTGGGGACTGCCTTGTCGCTCACTGGGTCGGTACAATAGGATTCCCTCGGGATTTGTCCTTCTGAAGACCACATGCCTTTCCTTGCAAGGAGTCCGTCGTGATGAGAACCGACCGCAGTGCGCGCATGGGAATGATCTCGATACTCGTCGGCCTGTGCGTCTCGTGTGCGTCGTTCGGCGCCGAGACCCCCGTGCCGATTGAGTCGGAGAAGGGGCGGAAGGACGCCGCTTCGGCCGAAAAGAGCCTGTGGATGACGGACTTCGAGGCGGCCAAGGCCAAGGCCAAGGCCGAGAACAAACTGCTCCTGGCCGATTTCACCGGTTCGGACTGGTGTGCCTGGTGCTTTCGCCTGAAAGGCGAGGTGTTCGACAAGGAGTACTTTCAGACGGAAGCCCCGAAGCACTTCGTGCTGGTCGAGTTGGACTACCCGTCGAAAAAGCAGTTGGAGAAGAAACTCAAGGAACAGAACGACGAACTGCGGAAGAAGTACAAGATCCGCGGGTATCCCACCGTGCTTCTGATGGATGCCGCGGGCGACGTGATCGCACGTACGGGCTATCAGGCCGGCGGACCGGAAGGATACATCAAGCACCTCGATGAGTTCCGCGACGTGTATGGGAAGCTTGCAGCGCTGAAACGCAATCTCGAAAAGGTCCAGGGGCTGGACCGGGTGAAGTTGCTCGACCAGCTGGTGGATCTGTACGGGAAACTCAACAACGAGGACGCAGACTCCCTCACGCTATCCCAGGAGATTGTGAAACTCGATCCCGAGAACAAGACTGGCCTGAAGACCAAGCACGAGTTCCGCGTCCTTGTGACCGAGGCCGACCAGTTGAAGGAGGCCCGCCAATTCGCCGAAGCCAAAGCCTCGTACGAGAAGGCCGCAAACCTGGCGGGAATCACTGCCGAACAGAAGCAGGACGCGTACTTTGCCCAAGGCGAATGCAGCTTCAACGAAAAGGACTTTGCCGGCGTGGTGGGGAGCCTCCAAAAGGCGTTGGATGCCGCTCCGGAAAGCAGGAAGGCCAAGCAGATCAAGGGCATGATCGCCCGTTTCGAGGGCATCGCCGCGTCTCAGGAGGCGATCCGCAAGCTGAAGCAAGGGCTGGATAAGGCCCAAGGGATCGAACGGGCGAAACTGCTCGATCAACTCGTCGACGCCCAGGCGAAGTTCAATCAATCGACGATGGCCCAGGGCGCTGACAAGGACATCGACAAATGGACCAAGGAAATCCTCGCCCTGGATCCCGAGAACAAGGCCGGGCTGAAGGCCAAGCACGAGTGCCGCCTCGTCCTCGCGGAAGCTGCCGGCTTGATGCGGGCCCGCGAGACCGACAAAGCCCTGGCCCTCGTCGAAAAGGTCCTTGCGACGCCGGCGATCGGTGGAGAACAGGCCCAGGAGGCTCGAGCGCTCCAAGCGAGCATCTGGATGTCGTCAGGGAATCTCCGCAACGCGGCCGACGCCTTGAAGAAGGCCGTGGACGCTGCACCGAACAGCCTCCGGGCTCAGATGCTGAAGTCCGGCCTCACGAACCTCGAGAAGCAGTTGGAACGAGCCGACGCCAAAGCCGGCACAAAGCAGACTGCGCCGAAGAAGGATGCATCGAAGTAGTGCGATCCCGGCGTCCCGTCGCAACGCGCCTTCTACATCGTCGCCACGTGCAGAGCCAGCCGGCATGCCTGGCGGAACTGGGCGCGATCGAGGCGTTCTTCGGTGGTGTGGGCGTGGGTCACGCCGGCGCCCATAGTTACCGTGGGGATGCCGCGGGCTGTGAACCAGTTGGCGTCGAGGCCGCCATTGCTGATAGCCAGCGTGGGCTCGCCTCCGACGGATCGCACCGCCGAAATCGCCGCGGCAACGCACGGTTCGCTCGCGTCCAAGCGGAATGCCTCGTAATCGAGCCGGCCGTGGAACTCGACGCTGCCGTGCTGGCCTGCCGTGTTCTTGATCGTGCGCACGGCCTGCGCGAAGGCCCGCTGGATGGCCGAGACGATCCGGCGCCGGAAGGCGGGGTCGTGGCTGCGGGCCTCGGCGTGGACTTCCACCTCGGGGGTGACCACGTTGGTGGCCTCGCCGCCGTGGATCACGCCGACGTTGCTCGTTCCCGAGCGGCCGGATTTGTTCACCTGGCCATGCCAGCCCTCGCGATGCAATTGGGCCACGGCCAGCGAAGCGATCGCGATGGCGCTGACGCCTTGGTCGGGCGCGACGCCGGCATGGCTTGGAATGCCGTGGATACGGATCTGCATGCGGTAGCCACCCGTGGCGCCGATGGTCACGTGTTCCGGCGATCCGCCGTCGAAGTTGAAGGCCAGCTTGGGCTTGCCCAGCAAGCCCAGGTTGGCGTGCCTGGCCCCGAACAGGCCCAACTCTTCCTGCACGGTCCACACGAACACGAGCGGCGGATGCGGCAGACGCCGCTCGAGAATCTCCAGTGCGGCCGTGAGGATCGCCGCAGTGCCCGCTCGGTCATCGGCACCCAAGGCCGTGGTCTTCTCGGCCGGGGCGATGAGACTTCCTCGAACCACCGGCCTCGCGCCCGCGCACAGCGGTACGGTGTCCATGTGGGCTGAAAGCATGCGGCGCGGGCCGGCCGTTGTTCCCGGCATCCGGCAGACCAGGTTGCCCTGCTCGCCTCCGTGCAGGCTGCGGCGATGGGCCGCGTCGCAGCGGATTGCGTTGCGGGGGACTCCGGCGCGCAGAAGCTGGTCGGTGATGTACTCCGCGACTCGCTGCTCCTGGCAACTCTTGCCCGGGATCGCCAGCAGCTCAAGGAGAATCCTCTCGGCCCGCTTCAGATCGGGCTCGACGCCGAGGGTGGCCTTGGCGGCGGAGCACGCAGCACCGGGTCTCGGCGACATCTTCACGGCGGCGAGTCGTTTCATGGTCGTGGGTGTCCTGGGACCTTCCTCATTGTCCGCCGTGCGCGGGCGGTGTCAACGCCGGCGGTTTCTTCGCCGCGTGCAATTCCCTCCCAATGGCGTGGCGGATAGAATAGTTCGTGCAGGCACGTTGCCCGTATAGGTGATGCTTCAGCATATCTCGCCAGGGGTTACGCTTTGGCATTCATGCCCGGGCGATATGCTGAAGCATCACCTACGTCCAGTCTTGCCGCCTCGATTTGTGTATCGTGTTCCATCTTCTCGACCAATCGTCCGATCAACTCCAGGCCTGGCTTGCCGAGCGGCAGATCCCCAAGTATCGCGGCCGTCAGATCCGCCGTTGGCTGTTCGGCGAAACGGTCGACGGTTTCGAGCAGATGACCGATCTGGCCAGGCCCCTCCGCAGCCAACTGGCCGAGTCCTTTTCGATCTGGACCACTCGGATCGCGGCGCATCGGAAATCCACCGAAGGCACCGAGAAGTTGCTCTTGGAACTGGCCGACGGACACCGCATCGAATGCGTGTTGCTGCGCGACGACAAGGAGCATCGCACCGTATGCCTCAGCACGCAGGTGGGCTGCGCCATGGGCTGCGTGTTCTGCGCCAGCGGCCTCGACGGCGTGGTGCGCAACCTCACCACCGGAGAGATCCTGGAGCAGATGCTCCGCCTCAAACAGCTCCTGCCCGTTGGAGAACGGCTGAGCCATATCGTGGTGATGGGAATGGGCGAGCCCCTGGCCAATCTGGATCGGCTCCTGCCGGCCCTGGAGACGGCCGGGCAGGCCGACGGGCTGGGCATCGGGTCCCGGCGGATCACGATTTCCACCGTCGGGCTGGTCCAAGGGATTCGCCGGTTGGCCGATCTCGATTGCCAGTATCACCTCGCGGTTTCCCTGCACGCGCCCAACGACGAGGTTCGCACGCAGGTCGTGCCCACGAATCGCAAGATTGGCATCGACGCGATCCTCGAAGCCGCTGACTACTACTTTGAGAAAACCGGCCGGCGCGTGACGTTCGAGTACGTGCTCTTGGCCGACGTCAACGACCAGCCCGAGCACGCCCGCCAACTCGTCGCCCTGCTCAGAGGGCGCCCGGCCCTGGTGAACCTGATCCCATTCAATCCGGTCGCCGGGCTGCCGTACCACACGCCGCGGCCGGAGGTCACGGCCCGCTTCGCCGAGATCCTCGAGCAGGCCGGCCTGAGCGTCGCCATCCGCTACCGCAAGGGCGACCGCATCGACGCCGCCTGCGGCCAATTGCGACGCAGCGTCGCCGAATCCGCGCCCGACGCAGCTTCCACCCCCGGTGATGGCCGTTCGCTTTCTCCGCCGTTCTAGCGGGAACGCCCCTTCGGCGGCAATTTCATCCCGCACAAACACGGAAATGCAGGAACTTCTCATCCAAGAGTTCGTACACTCGGCGCGCAGGGTATCGTGGTCGTCGAGGTCTTCGCAGCCCAAGGCCAGGGCGAACACGCGTTGGGCTTGGAGTTCATAGACCGCGTGTTCGACCGGTTCGGGATCGCGGTAGTCGCTGAAGCAAGCAGCGAACTTCCGCAAAATGCCGGTCTTCGTTTCCACCTCCCGCAGGAGCAGCCCGCCGGCGTCCGAAGTGATGGCCCCCCCATCGAACCGACCGGTCACCGCCAGAGGGCAGCCTTTCTTCTATGGGGGGTGGTGAGAAATGCGGGCTAGACGTCCGGCCCGAGCGTCGGCTTCGGCACGTCACGGCACGAGGCGAAAATCTTCGTCGAAGTGGACGACGGTCAGGTCCTTGCCAATCGGCAGTTCGCGCAGGCTGGACTCGATCTTGCTGCGGTCGCCGACGACGATTGCCGCCAGTTCGCCGGTGCGCAGGTGCTGCTTGGCCACGCGGAGCACGTCGGCTTCGGTGACCGCGGAGATCTTGGGCACGACCGCGTTGAAGTAGTCGTCGGCGAGCCGGAACTGCACGAGGGTCTCGAGTTGGCCGGCCACGGCTTCGGGCGTCTCGAACTGGGCTGGGTAGCCTCGCGTGAGGTAGTCCTTGTTGAAGTCCAACTCCTTCTCGGTCACCGGCCGGCCGCCGACCATGCCCTGGAATTCCTTGAGGAACTCAGCCAGCGCTGGGGCCGTCACCGCGGTTTGCACCGAGGCCATGGCCAGGAACGGGCCGGGTTCGTGGACGCGCCAGTCGAACATCGTGCGGGCCCCGTAGGTATAGCCCTTGTCCTCGCGGAGGTTCATGTTCAGCCGGCTGGAGAACTGTCCGCCGAAAATCGAATTCATCACGGTCAGCGGGAAATAGTCCGGCGTCTTGCGTTCGGTCCCGACCAGGCTTACGGAGATTACCGACTGGGCCGCGCCGGGCTTGTCGACCAGCGTGACGGTGGTGGGCGCGGCGGGCGGGATCGGCGGAAATGAAGGCCGCGTCGCGTCGCCGGCTGCCTTCCAGCCGGCGAGCGACTTTTCCAGAGCCTGGACGATCTCGTCGGGACTCACGTCGCCGGCGGCAATCAGGCTGGCGCGATCCGGCCGCACGTTCGAGCGGTAAAAGACCTCCAAATCGTCGCGGCCGATCGCCTTCAGACTGGCCTCCGTCGAATACATCGGCCGGCCGTAGGGATGATCGTAACCGTACAGCTTGGCATTCACCGCCAGACTGGCCAGCGCGTTCGGCTCGTTCCGCACTTGCATCAAGCGGCCGATGGCGATGTTTCGCTGCCGCGCCAACTCTTCTTCCGGAAAGGCCGGATTCTGCAGGACGTCGGCGAACACGTCCAACGCTTGAGGAAGCGTCCGTTTGAGCGTGTACAGCCGCACGCCGGACATGTCCCAATCGGACGACACGGAGAGCCGCGCGCCGATGTTGGCCAACGCTTCGGCCACTTGATCGGACGAACGCGTCTTGGTCCCCTCGGTCCAGACGGCGGACAGCAGATCGCTCAAACCCGTTTTGCCCGGCGTGTCGCTGGACGTGCCGACGGGGAACACCGCGTTCAGACTGACGCTGGGCAGTTCATGGTTCTCGACCACCAGCACCTGCATGCCGTTGCTGAGCGTGCGGCGATGGATGGGCGGCAGTTCGAACTTCGGCGGCGCTGCGCCCTGTGGCAGTTGCCGGCGGGCGGCGTCTTCGGCA
>CAZFKF010000180.1:0-7863 GCA_964518805.1 uncultured Planctomycetaceae bacterium
CGCGGGGTTGGTGTCCGATCCGGCGTTGTTGGTGAGACGTGTCAGCGCGCCCACGCCGGTGGCGTTCATCACGTAGATCTCGTCGTTGCCGGCGCGATCGGACACGAAGGCGATCTTGCTGCCGTCGGGGCTGAAGTCCGGATCGGAATCGTTTGCAGCGTTGTTGGTGAGGTTCGTCTGAACCGTGCCATCCGCCCGCATGACGTAGATCTCGTTGTTGCCATCGCGATTGCTGGCGAACGCGATCTGGGGCAGCGGAATCGGCGAGTCGGCCTCGAAGTCGACGGTGTCGCCGAGGTGGAAGCCCGGGTCGTAGAGCGATCGGGCCCCGTTGTCGGCCCGCAGCGTCGGGTAGTTCGGATAGCCGTAGACGCCGTCCGGGGCATCGCCGTAATCCGTGGGAGCATCCAGGACGGTGACCCGATAGTCTTCGACCTCGCCCTTGGGCAGCAACATGCCCGCTCCGCCGCCGCTTGCGCCAGCACCCGCCTGGTCGCTGTAGCGGAACCGCATGTAGGTCGTTCCCAACGGGAGGTCCCACTTGGGCGTGACAGTCAGGGTGTAGGTGATCGTGTACGGGGCGGCCGAGCCGCTTATGGCGATGTTGACGACCGAAGCCGAGGCATCGTTGGCCGCGTTGTCCTTGATCAGCCACTCGCCAACGTCCGACCAATCGTCGTCCGGCGTGGGATTGTTGGTGGTCATCCCGCGGGCGTTGGTGTTCATCCAGACGTTCAGGTAGCCGGGATTTGCCGTGGCGCTGTGCGCGGTCACGGTGATCGTATTCGTCACACCGGCACGCAACACGGCGCCGCCGTACGTGTTGAATACGACGCCGTCTTCATCGCGCGTGGACAGCGGGGCGTTGGCGCCGGTTGCCGTGTCGCCGGGGTTCAGGTCGTCGCCCGAGCCCTGCTTGGCCGCGTCGACATTGATGCCCCATGACGGATCGCTGGCGCCCGCTCCCGTGGTCTCCGTGGTCACGGCCGTCTTGTTTCCGCCGTTGGCGTCCATGACGTAGATTTGCGACGCGCCGCCGCCCGCCGGAGTGGATCGATAGGCAATCCGCTTGCCGTCGGGGCTGAACACGGGATGCGTGTCGACGCTGCTGGCGCCGGTGGTGAGGGCGGTCAGGTTCGTGCCGTAAGCGTCCATCACCTGGATGCGCGTGTTGCCGCCGGCCGGAGTCGCCGCGAAGACGATCTTCTTGCCGTCCGGGCTGAAGGCGGGGTAGTCGTTGGCCGACGCGTCGTTGGTCAACTGCGTCAGTCCGAGCGCTCCCGTGCGGTTGACCGTGTAGATCTGCGAAGCCCCACCGGCTTGGGTGGACGCGAAGGCGATCTTGGCGCCGTCCGGGCTGAAGGCCGGGTGGTCGTTGGCGCCGGCGTAGTTCGTCAGCCGGCTGGTGACCCAGGCCGTTCCGTTCCACGTGGCCAGGTACACCTCGGACGTCGACCCCGTAAGGTCGCCGGTACGGTGAGTCACGAAGGCGATTTCGTCGCGGTTGGTGGGATTGAACACCGGAGACGTGTCGTTGGCCGCGTCGTTGGTGATGTTCGTCAGACCCGAACCGTCGCGATTCATGACGAAGATCTCGCGGCCGCCGCTCGTCGTCGTCGAGACGAACGCGATGCGCGTGCCGTCGGCGCTGAACACCGGTTGCGATTCGGCCGCCGTCGTATTGTTGGGCAGGAGCGTCTGGCTTGTGCCGTCGGCATTCATCACGTAGATGTCGCCGCTGCCGCTGCGGCTCGACGCGAACAAGAGCGCCCACGGATAGACTTGGGCGTTCGGCTCGCCGTCGGCCGTCGAACCCAAGTAGTAGTTGGAGTCGACAAGGTTTCTTGCCCCGCGGTTGTTGGCCGTGTTGACATCAGCCGTGTTGTGGAGATCGATCGTGGGATACTGGGCACTGCCCGGGTACTGGGCGGTGTTGTTCCCGTCCGGGGCGTCGCCGTAATCGACGACCGGCTGGGCGATCCGCACATGGTAGTCTTCGATCTCGCCGCGTCGCGGCTGCTGGTTGGTGGCCGGTCCGGTCGGCGACAGGGCGTCCTGGGTTGCGTCCTCCGTCAGGCGGAACCGCACGAACGTGTCCTTGCCGCTGACGTACCACGGCACCGGGATGTGAACCGTGATCTGCTGGTTCGAGCCTGCGGGGATCGTGAGGAAGTTGTCGGTGATTGACGAATCCGTCGGCAGGTGCACCCACTCGCCGGCGGCGCTCGCGCCGGAGCCGAGGGTGTCGGTGAAGTTGCTGTTGCCGTCGTAGTCGACCCACACGCTCAGATACGCGGTCCGCGACGGGTTGTTGACGGTCACCGTCACCGTGTTGTCGATGCCGGCGTAGAGGATGCCGACGCCGTCCGCGTCCGTGTTCAGGAACGCAACGCCGTCCTCATCGTCGTACGTGCCGGCGGCCGGGCCGCTCCGAGTGCCGCCCGCGTTCATGTCGTCGCCCAGGGCGAGACCGAGTCCCTGGCTGATCAGGCTGTTGGTGCCGCTCGTCGTCGCCCATGACGGGCCGGACTCGGTGGCCGCCGTGCCGGTCACGTTGACCTGGCCCGTGCCGTCGGCGTTCATCGCGTAGATCTCGCCGTTGCGGGTCCAGGCGATCATCGTCCCGTCGGCGCTGAAGACGGGTTGGCCGTCCCAAGCCGGGCTGCCGGCCGGATCGTTCGTCAATCGCGTCGGCGTGCCGGTTCCGTCGGCGTTCATCACGTAGATCTCGGCGTTGTTGGCCGCCGGGTACGACCGGAAGACGATCTTGCTGCCGTCCGGGCTGAAGGCCGGATCGAACGCCGAGAACGGAGTCGCAAGCAACGTGGGCGTGCCGCTCCCGTCGGCGCTCATCACGTAGATCTGCGCCGCGCCGTCCTTCGTCGACGAGAACGCGATCTTCGAACCATCGGGACTGAACGCCGGTTGGTCGTTGACTCCCGCGAAGTTGGCCAGCCGACTGACGGTCCACGTGGAGCCGTTCCAGTTGGCCAGGTAGATCTCGGACGTGCCGAGGTCGGGGCTCGCGCCCGTGGTCCGGTGCGACACGAAGGCGATCTTCGTGCCGTCGGGGCTGAACGCGGGGGCCCAATCGTTGGTCGCCGGGCTCTGGCTGACGTTCGTCACGCCCGTGCCGTCGGCGTTCATGACGTAGATTTCCTGGTCCGTGCTGCCTGCCAAGACCTTGACGAACGCAATCCGGGCACCGTCTCGGCTGAAGACCGGATCGGTGTCATCGTCCTGGTTCGCCGTAATCCGCTTGGCACTCGACCCATCGGCGTTGGCCAGATAGATCTCGTTGTTCCCGTCGCGGTTCGAAGCGAAGGCGAGGACCGGAGCGAACAGGTTCGCGGTGTTCTCGTAGTCGGAATTGGCGCCGAGCGTGAAGTCGGCGTCGTACAGGGCGATGGGACCGCGGGCCACGGTTGCGCCGGGGAGCGTCGGGTACGCGTAGCCGCCGACGCCGTCGGGCGCATCGCCGTAATCCAGCGGCGGCGGGAGGATGGTGACCCTGTAGTCTTCGACTTCGCCCCTGGGCAACTTCGCTTGGGTGCCCGCGCCGTCGGCTCCGACGCCGGCAACGTCGCTCAGGCGGAACCGTGCATAGGTCGTGCCCGTCGCGGCGTTCCACGGCGGGGTGACCGTCAGCGTGTAGGTAATCTTCCACAGCGCACCATCGCGCTCGGAGGTGCTTGCCACGATGGCCGCTGTCGAGCCCGTGGCGACGTTGTCCTTGACCAACCACTCACCCGTGTCGGGGCTCGTGCCCGCGTCAGCCCAATCGCTGTCCGTGGCCGAATTGTAGTTGATCCAGGCGTTCAGATAACTCGCCTGCGGCGCGCCGGCCCCGTTGTCGGGGACGTGGGCCGTGACGGTAATCGTGTTCGCCGTGCCGGCACGCAGAATGGCGTTGCCCGGCGTGCTGCCGTAATTGCTGAATACGGCGCCGTCTTCGTCGTTGACGCCGTAGGTGGCGGTGGCGCTGCCCGGAATCAGGTCGTCGGCCTGCCCGAGCCTGGTCGGGTCGACATTGATTCCCCACATGGGCTGCGAAGCGCCAAGTGCGTCGTGCGTCAATTGGGCGGGCGTGCCCTTCCCATCGGAACGGATGGCGAAGATCTGGGGGATGCCGCCGACGAGCGACTGATAGACGATCCACCTTCCGTCTGGGCTGAACGAGGGGTGCAGGTCGCTCGCCCCTGGCGACACCGCCATCAAGCCCGTTCCGTCGGCCGCGTTGACGGCGTAAATCCGGTTGCTGTCGAGCGTGAAGGCGACCTTCGAGCCGTCCGGGCTGTAGGCGGGCTGGTCGTGATTGGACGTGCCGCTGGTGAGCGCCGTCAGGTTGGGCGCTCCGCTGCGGTTGATCGTGTAGATCTGCGACGAGCCGCCTGCCTGAGTCGACGAGAACGCGATCCGCGTGCCATCGGGGCTGAACGTGGGATCGCTGTTCGATCCGGCGAGATTGGTGAGCCGCACGGCCGAGCCCGGATTGGTGACATTCACCACGTAGAGCTGCGAAGTGCCCGCATCCCCGGCCCGACGCGACACGAAGACGATCTCGTCGCGGTTGGTCGGATTGAACGCTGGAGCGAAATCGTCGGCCGAGTTCTGGGTAAGATTGATGAGGTTCGAGGCGGTCCTGCCGTCCCAATCCATCACGAAGACCTCCTGGCCGCCGGTCGCCGTCGACTGCACGAAGGCAATCCGCGTGCCGTCGGCGCTGAACACCGGCTGCGAGTCGTTGGACGACGCGCTGTTGTTCGGCAGGAGCGTCTGGCCCGAACCGTCCGGATTCATCACGAAGACGTCGGACTGGCCGTTCGACCGCATCGACGTGAACAACAGAGCCCACGGAACGATCTGGCCGTTCGGTTCCGCATCGACGGTGGAGCCGAGGCAGAATGTTGGGTCCACGAGGTTCCTCGCCCCGCGATTGGCGGCCGATCCCTGGTCGGCGGCGGTGCGGTAGTCGAGGGTCGGATACTGCGGGTTGGCGGTGCTGTCTGGGGCGTCGCCGAAATCGGACGGCGGCGCGATCATGGTCACCGCGTAGTCTTCAACTTCGCCGAGCGGCGGAGCGGTGATGCCGAGGTACGAAGCCGGGTTGGGACCGCCGGCCGTATCGGTCAGCCACACCCGCATCATCGTCGGCGCCGTGGCGTCCGTCCGCACCCACCACGGCACGGTGACCGAGAACGTCTGCGTCTGGCTGGTCACGGGTTGGTTGACGACCAACTCGCTGTCTTCGAAGAGACCATTGCGGTTGAAATCGATCCACGCCGAGGCGTACTGTGCGGCCGCCGTGCGCGGACGTCCAAAGACGTCGGTGGAGGGATTGTGAACCGAGAGATGCAGCGTGTTGTCGACGCCCGCCACGAGGGTGTACTTCTGCGTTGAAGCGTCGGTGTAGGCGGTGGTCAACCAGGCCCCGTCGTCGTCGGTCTGTGGCGACGCGAGCGACACGACCAGGCCCTCGACATAACTGTTGTTGGTGAAGTGCAGTTGCAGGCTGTTGCCCGAGACCACCACACCACTGAATGTCACGGGGACAACGGTCTTGTCTGCGGCCACGGCGAGATCACTGACCTGCCCAATCTCTCCTCCTTCCAGGGTCACCTGCATGTCGCTGCGCGTGTTTGCCCAGTCGCCCATGTAGACCGTAACGTCGTACGTGCCGTCGACCAGATCGACCACGAACGTGCCATCGCTGGTGGAAATGGAGTCCCTGGTCAGGTCGGTGCCGGTGCCGAGCGCGGCGGCGTGCGGGGCAAGTCCGGCGGTGCTCTGCCAACCGTAGCCCAGGGCCGAAGGATAGGCGCCGTAGGCGACGGTGTTGCTCACTCCGGTGTAGCCCGACTGGACGCGTTGCCCGTCCGGACCGAAGTCGAACTGCTTCGTGGCCATCGATCCGCCGACGTCCCACTGGTAGGTGCCGCCGAGGTTCTGATCGTCGCCGGTGGCGCCGGAAGAGTTCTGCGGCCCGTTCTCGAAATCGGCGAAGTTGCCCAACAGGTAATCGGGGTTATACAGGCCCCGGGCGCCAGCCGCGGTAGCGGGAGCCACGACCAGGCTATCGATCACCACGGTCCTCGACGGATCGTTCGGTGCGGTGCTGTCGTAGATGCGGATGCGAAGCGGGCTGCCGGCCGCCACGTTCACGCGATAGGTGTGCGTGGAAAGCTTGTCAGCGCCGTAATCCGAAATCGTGTAGACCTGTCCGCCGCCAAAGTCGACGCGAACCGCATCCTGAGCGCCGACGGCGTCCACGTCGCCCACGGTCAGCGTGACGACGTAACTCGTGAGGTTGTGCGTGCCGTCGGTCACGTCGATGCTCTGAAGGCTAGCGCCTGTGCCGTAGAAGAGCTTCGAGACGACGAAGGTCCCGTCGTGGAGGCGGTTGTAGTCCTGGGCCAAGTCGTTGGGAGCAGTCGCCGTGGCCGCGCCGCTGGAGAGGGTGATTGCCCCGGCGGCCCAGCCGTAGCCGGTCGCCGCGGAGTACGTGGTGCTATTCACCCTCTGGTATTCATATCCCGGCCCGGAAGGAATGCTGGAATTCGCCGTGGCGAAATCCAACAGGGCCGCAGCCTCATAGCTCGACGGCGCATCGCCGTAATCGGCGGCCGAGGAGAGGATGGTGACCGGGTAGTCTTCCACCTCGCCTGCCGGAACATCGGCGTCGGCCACCGGCCCCGAATTGCCCATGCCCGGCTTGTCGCTGAATCGCGCCCGCAGGAAGGTCACCGGTCGTCCGGCGGTGGCCGGAACGTCGATCACGAAATCGTACGCCTGCGGAACCGGTTCGCTGGGAACGCCCGGGAGCCCGTGCGACACGACGGCGATTTCCTTGTCGCCGCTGGAATTGAGCACGAGTTGCTCGGAGGCGTCGAAGACGCCGTCGAAGTTGTAGTCGATCCACGCGGTGAAGTAGCCTTCTTTGCCCAGCGAGTTGTAGAAGGTGACGTGCATCTGGTTGTCGGCGCCGGCGCGGAGAATGATGTTGCCGGGCGTACTGCCGTAGGTCGTGAACACGATGCCGTCGTCGCCGGGGTCGCTGCGTCCCGGGTTGCTGTAGTCAATGACGGCGTCGTCCTCGTAGGTGACCGTGGGCCCAAGGTGAATTTGGTAATCGTAGCTGTTGCGCGGACCGTTGGCGGCCAACCGGGTCTCGTAGGGCTGCGCCGTCTGGTAGGACTGGCCGTTGAACGTGAACCGCCCGTCCGGCGCATCGCCGAAGTCGTAAGGCGACTGGCGGATCGTGATCTGGTAATCCTCAACCTCGCCGAACGGGACTTCGCCCGCACGCGGGGCCGACCCGCTGAGCACGCCGTCCGGTCCGAGACCGGTCTCGCCAGGAGCGCTGACCCGGAACCGCGCCATGCTGGAACCGAGTTGCCCCTCGTCCAGCACCGGTACGATGAAGTTGACGTCGATCGTCGAGATCCCCGGCTGGTTGATGTGGATTGCCGGATCGTCGCCGGGGACGAGGAACGCCGCTTGAATCTGGTTGTCTCGGATGACCTGCTCGTCGCTCTCGTAGACACCGTTCCGGTTGAAGTCGAACCAGGCGTTCAGCGTCGCGTAATTCCCCAGGGCGTCGGCCGTCGGGAATTGCGAATTGACCCGGATCTCCATCTTCGACTTGGCGCCGGGTTTCATCGCCGTGAAGAACTTCACGCCGTCTTCATCGTCCGTTGCGCCGACGGGGTTCGTGTCGTCGCCCATGGCGTCGGACGTGGGTTGCCCGTCCAGTTCGTAGGTGTCGACCGTGTCGCCGAGGCTCAAGAGAGGATTGGTGACGGTCGAACTCGTGGGCAACTGGGCGACCACGAGACCGTCGAGGGTCACGCGGTGGACGCTTCC
>CAZFKF010000181.1:0-7853 GCA_964518805.1 uncultured Planctomycetaceae bacterium
GCCGGTTTGGCCGCGGCGCCGGCTTTCGCCGGAGCCCCCTCACGTGGGGCCGGAGCGGTTACCGGTTGATCATTCACCAAGGCCCGCACGAGGGCGAAGAGAAGATCGGACCGGGTCAACATGTCGGGGTTGGCTTCGGCCATCCAATGGCCTCCCAGCCCGTTGTCGTTCATTAACGAGCCGAAGCCGACGGCCATCACCTGGCCCCGTCCAAAGGATGCTCGAGCGGCCACAGGGAGCTTCTCGACCCACATGAAGGCCTCGCCGCCGACCATTTCGCAAACGTTCTCCAGTTCAATCCCGGGCCATCCGCCAGCCAGGGCCAACTTGCCCTTGCGGCTTTCCGAATGATTGACGGCAAGTCCGAACGGCCAGAGCAGACTGTTGGCCGTCGAGCCCGAGACTTCCGGCGAGTCGAGCACCAACAGCTTCCCGCCGTTGGCGACGAACTCAACGAGCCCTTTGCGATACTCCTCGCTCACAGACCGCTGCGGAGCGATGACCACGAGCACGTCGCCGTCGAACGCGGCCGGACCGCTGCGCCGGGCGGTGAAGCAGCCCAGACGCGGAATCCACTGCTCCAGCAGGCCGTATCCCAGGCCGTTCTCCTGCGTGAATCCGCCGCGGGAAAGCGGCACGTCGGAGACGGTGCGGTCGATGATGACGCGCGTCATGGGACGGACCGGCGAGGGGACAGGCATGGCCTGCCGTTGCCCGGCCGAGACCAGGACGCATCCCAACACGGCTCCGCACAGACTGGCGGCGAGCGCAACCAGCATGGAGACTCCTTGCCGTCGCGCAAGGTAGAGCCCACCGCCAAAAACCGAAACGGCCAGCAATCCCACAGTCGCCAGCGCTGCCCAGCGAAGTTCGGCCCGGTCCAGCACGCTGCGGCGGTTGAGCCATTCGAGCATTCCCAGCATGAGTTCCGATTTGCCGGGCTCAAACGTGCTGAAGTTCGAGAAGATCGTCGAATCGGTCCAGGCCGCCACGCGGCCGTTGCCGTGCCGCGTGGCCCAGAGTTGAACGAACGCCCCGTAGCGAATCTCCGGCCGATATTCGGGCTCGGGGAAGAAGTTCTCGGTGTGGTACTCGGGCGGCAAGTTCCACAGGCCGGTGTTGAGGATTGGCGCGTTCCCGCCGCTCGATCCGGGATCGATCGAGCACGAGACGGCGAAGTGCATGCGCGGCACGTGCTGCACGATGGGGTGGGGCACGCGCGGCGGCTCGTACTTCTGCACGTAGGGGTCGCCCACGTTGAACAGCAGGTCCATGCGGAACCTGAATCCGAAGCACTTGGCGATGGCATTGAGGAACGTCGACGACTTGAACACGTCGGTATGTTCGCCGATCAGAAGCAGTCCGCCGCCGCGGTCAACAAACTGCCGGATGGCCGAGACTTCCTCGTCCGAAAACGCTTCGGTGGGCGTCTTGATCACCAGCACGTCGCAGGACGCCAACTTGGCGTCGTCGATGCGATCCGACTCCAGGAGTCGCGACATCTCGTAGAATCGCGAGCAGTAGTCGTAGATGGCTGCGTACGTGTAGGAGGAGTCTTCTCCAAAGGTCGCGGTGTCGTAGGGACGCGTGGTCGGCTCCCAGGTCGAGTGCCGTTCCACGACCATGACTCGTCCGCCCAACCGCTCTCCGATCGGCTCCCAATGCCAGAGCCACGCCAACGTTGCGGCGGCCGCCACAACGGAAGCCAGCGAGGCCGCATGGCGGGCGATCTGAGGCCCGGTCGGCTTCGGCACCGCAGACTCGTCGGCCTCCGTCGCCGGCGCACTCAGGTTCACGAAGCAGCGAGCCGCCAGAACCGGCACGGCCATCAGAGCCAGATGCACCCAGGGGCTGAGGAATTGGTCCATCACGTTGAATCGATCCGGAACGTTCCACAGCACCGTACGATGTAGCAGAAGCGCCAGGAGAATCGCCGTGCGCAAGGGCAGCCAGACGGCGATCACTGCGGCAAGCCGGCCGACTAGGCGCAGCCGCGACGGCACCACGGCTGTCTGCTGAGGCTTTCGGAGATCCGATTCCACCGCCGCCACAGGCTGGAGGACAATAAGCGTGGCGCCGCCGACCAGGAACGCCAGGGTCACCGGGTCGAAAACCAACTCCCACGTCACCCCCAACCGAAGCGGCCCGCGAAGCGTGCCCAGCACCACGCTGCTGCCGTAGACCGTGGCGTCGGCGCCAAGGAGTTGGGCCAGCGCACCCACCAGGTCCGGCCAGGGCCACGACAAGTCATGGCAGCGCGCGGTGCAACCAGCATATCGTTCGATGAAACACGCTTGCGCCAGGAGGAGGACACCGCCCGCCACGAGGCCGCGGGCCAGCGGAGCAGACCATCGCTGTGGCACCCTGACGCACTGAAGCAGCAATCCGGCAGCCACCAACAATGGGGCTGCGCGATACGGCCAGGCGAAGTACCACACCGCGGGCACGAGCAGAAGCACCGCCAGGAGACTCCCCTGCCTTCGCGGCAACCGCACAGGGAAACCCGAAAGGCAGCCGGCCCCCAGGGCCACAACCGCCGCCCAGGCGATCGACGAGACGGGTTGATAGCAGTGAAGGCCCAGGAGCCACGAGCCGGCCAGCAAGGCCGCGCCTATCCAGGTTCGCATCATGGCTCTGCCTCCTTGCGCGCCCGTCCGCTCTGGCCTTCCGGCTGCGATGGGCCGGCATCCGACGACATCTCCGAGGAATCCGCCTCCGAATCGTCGCCCTCGTCATCGTCAGGCTCGTTCTTTGGTTCGGGGGGAGACCACTTCGGGCCGTTCAATTCGCCCAGGAACCACCGCCAGAAGTGGGCGTTCTCGACCTGTCCGCGCGCGGCTCGCCCGTCGTCGGTCTCAAGATTCTTGTTGGCGGCGAAGGACGTGTCCCCGAAGACGTAGAGTCTCCCCTGACCTACCTGAGCCATCGCGACCACGGGTCGTTCGTCGAACCCGCGAACCACGGCTTCGGTGCCTTTGCCCTCGGCCGACACGGGCCAGCCAGCGTACAGGCCCACGTACGTCTTGTACTTGCCCGCGTCGAAATAGGGTGTGCGGAAGAAGCCCATCGGTTTCGGCTCGGCGCGAGGATCGTTCGCCGCCAACGGAGACACCGGCACTCCCAGCCCAAACTCGTTCAACAGCGGCTCGATCGCTGCAGCGCGATCGGCTCCCGCCATGCAGAGCATCACGCCGCCCTGCTGGAGGAAACGCCGCACGTCCCCGTGCTCGGTTTCGGCAAACGGGCGTGCGGGGCCGATCGAGATCAACATTCCCGCGCGTTGAAGCTGTCCGTCATTCCAACGCCGCAGGACGATTGGCTGGTAGCCGTTGCGCATCAGGGTGAGTTCGAGGCCCGCCAACCCGTCGTCGCTCCAGAGTACGCCGCTGGCCTCGTTCAAATGCGAGGCGTCGATACAGACCACGCGGTTCGGCGTCGCGCTCCTTCCATCGAGGAGTACCCTTGATCGGGCCGCCGTGAGGTTGACCGAGAGTTCCCAAAGTAGGACGATCACGACGAGCGACACGGCCAGCCGCTCCGGGCACGCGCGCCGCGCGAGCAGCCAAAGCAACCCCAATCCAGCCAGGAGGCCCAGGATCTGGCGCCAGCCGGCCGCAGGGCTCGAACTGCGCGACGCGAGGTAGCCCAGCAGCCGTCCGGTGAACTCGTAGCCGGAGGGGATTCCGAGGTTCTTCAGCGGGTTTGCGTCGGCCAGCACGATGACCGTCCCCTGACCCACTCGCTGCTCGGCCGCAAGCACCAGGTCGCCGAGCCGTTCGCCGGGATCGAAACGCGACACGCCGGTCAACACGGCGTCGCTTCCCGGATCGCTCCATCCCCATCGCCCAACCAGGATCGGCCGGCCCTGCCAGCCGAGGCGGATCGAAGAGCTCTCGGCCAGGGCGAAGCCATTGTACGCATCGTCGATTCCGGCCGTTGCGGGGTGCACGGTGGTCTCCAGTCCATGTTGCCAGTGCCGGGCCGTGGGAATCGCGGTATCGAACCGCACTTCCACGCCGATGGTCTGCAGCAGATCGTTGAAACTGCTCGCCGCGCCGTCCTCCTGGAATCGCGGCTCGGCAACGACCAGCAACGCTCCGCCGCGACGCACGTAGTCCCACACACGCTCGATCTGCTCGCCGGACCACGGCTGCGCGGGATGGATGACGACGAGCACGTCGGCAGCGGCAACCGCCGGAGACGCGAGGTCTGCCGTCCGCGCGCACTGGGCGCCGAGAGAGCCGAGCAAGGTTGGCAGCATGCCGTACTGGCCGGCCGCCTCCCGGCCGTACTGATCGAATTTCGGCTTCTCCCAGTCCAGTTGTCCGTGCTCATAGATCGCGACTTTGCGGCCGCTTAAGTCGCATTGGGCCATCGTGAATGAGGTCGTTGCGGCGAAGACGGCGGCCAAGATCGCGGCCCCCAGCCCCAAGGCTCCCGAAGAGTCCAGGCCGCCGCCAAGGTCTTTCTGCGTTGCCGCTGCGGTGTGGCCCGGGGCCGGCGCGCTTCCGGCTGGTGTCGAAAACGACTCCCGGCCCGCGGGCGCCTGTTGACCCTCCGTGCGCCACCGCGACCAGCGAAGCATGGCGGCCGCGGTGAGGGCATGGACGGCGAGGGCAAGCCACGGAACGCCCCACGGCAGAAGCGTCTTCACGGCATCGCCCCAGTGCCAGGGAGGCGGGACATAGAGATCGGATTGATAAACAGACGGCTCGACCGGCGGCGCCTTGGGAAGGACGGCCGTCAGATCGTGGCTCGACGCGAGAACCCACAAGTAGACGGCGTGGCCGCAGCACACGGCCGCCGCCGCGTACGCCGATCGCAGGAGTCGAGGCGGGGCGGTCTGGCTCGACCAGATCGCGCCCAGCGCCGCCATGAGCACCAGGAAATCGAGCCCGGCGAAAGTCGCCCCAATCGACAGCGGCTTGCCCGAGACGGCAGATGTCCACCTTCCCGTCATCTCGCCGAGAGCATTGGCCGTCATCCAGACGCAGGGAATGCCGTCCACCGCCATGCGGTAGATGGCCAACACGGCCACCGCGTAGGCCGCGGACATGAGGGCCTTCTGATCGGCGTCTCGGGCCGTCCAAGCCGCCGCGGCAAGGACCAATCCAACGGCCGCGACGTTGACAACGCCGATGGACGACGCCGTAAGCACAACCCCGCCCAGCGCGGCTCCTATCAGCCATCCAAACTCGGCCGGGCGCAGAGCGCGTCGCGGCCAAGCGGCTGCTAGAATCACGGCGAATCCAAGCCACGCCAGCGCGTGCTGCAAGGAACGCACAAGCAAGACGGCCGATCCGGCGGCAATCCACGCGACGACAATCCCTCCCACCGCTGCCGTTACAGACCCGACGGACGGCACACGTTCGTCGGTCTCCTCGGTGGGCGATGCCGACAGACTCATCCGTGACGCGATGGCCGCGAGCCGACTACCCTTTCGATTCATCCTTGCTCTCGCCGTGCAGACGCCGCTACTCCGCTTCCGGGAACGCCGCCGAAGAGTCGCCCTGGAAAGCGCGGGCGATCGACCCCAGGGATCAAACGACTGCGTCCAGTATCCCCGCACGTCGTCCCGAGGTCAACCGCACGTGGCGTCAAGGGAGAGCCACGGATGGAAGACGGGCGAATCTGGGCGGTCCGTATCGGCTAGCGATCCTCGGCGGGATTCCGATCCTGGACTTCTTGGGAAGCACCGAAGAACCAGTCGCTGCCCGCTCCGCCCAGCAGCGTATCGACCGCCTTGTCGTCGAGCAGCGCATTGGCCTTCAACGCAGCGACCTTCTTCCCATACTTGACGCCGCGGGCCAGGCCGTCGCAGCGGGCCGCGAAGTCCGCGAGAGCGGAACTGGCCCAGTACTTCCGAATCGCCGCAATAGCCTTGGCGTCTCCGTCGTACTTGGTCATGCCGCCGATCAAGATTTCCTGACCTGGTCCGCCTTTGAGCGTGTCGCTCCCTTTGCCGCCAATGAGCAGGTTCCTGCCCGTCGAGTCGACAGGCACGTCGGTGACGACATCCAACACATCGTTGCCGTCGCCGCCCATGAGGACGTTGTTGCCGCCCAGGCCCCGAATCTCGTTGGCCGCCTTGTTGCCCTGAATGAGATCGTCCAGAGCCGTGCCAATCACGTTCTCAATCGTTCCCTTCAACGTCAGGGTGTGACGGTCGCCGGCGAAGATCTTTTGGGCAGAAGCGGCGCCCAGATCCAGGCTCAGACCCGTGGCGGAGTGGGAGAAATCCAGCGTGTCGGTTCCCGCGGAATCCACCAGCGTCACGTTCACTCCCAGAGCGGCGATCTCGATCCTGTCGTTCCCCTTGCCGGTATTCAGGCTGACGCTCTCCAGCGTGTTGGTCAGGAAGGCCGTCCCGCCAAAGACAACTCGCCCGGCTTCGACGCTCACGGCGTCGTCGGAGGCCGCTGACTTGGCGGAGTTCTGGATCACCAACTTGTCGACAATCTTGGCCCCGCCCCCCTTCCCGTCGAAGAAGACCTGCTCGAAGTTCGACAACGGGCCGTTGACGGCGTCGACGGTCAGGGTGTCGGACTTGTTGTTCAGCCCGCGGATCGTCAGGTTGTAGCTCTGGTCCGCGGGGCCCACCCAGAACGGCTTCTGCTTGAGATTCTTCGCGTTGAGAAGTTGGACCTCTTGGACGTTCTTGGGGTTGCGGCGCAACAAGAGACTGTACCCGGTTTTCTGCGAACGCAGACTCACGACGGCGTCCACGGTGATCGTGAACGTCGTTGTGCCGTTTGCAGCCGGCGTGCCGTTGTCCGTGGCGCTGACCGTGACCGTGTGCGCTCCAAGGTCCTTATGCTGCGGGGTCCAGCGGAACGCCCCCGTCGCAGCATCGATGGTCATGCCCCGGGCGACCGACGCGGCGTCGAGGCTGTAGGCCAGCGTCTGGCCATCGTCGGTGTCCGTGGCCTTGGCCGCAAACGTGACAGGATCGCCCTCGTTCACGCGGTGGTCTGGGATTGCCGTCAGCTCCGGCGCGGCGTTGAAGCCGGGGAACCTCCACAACTCCGTCCCATGAAGTTCATCGGTCGCCGCGAAGAACAGGACGCCTCCCGCGCTGGTCAAGCCCTCCGGGTACGAGGAACCACGCGCAACAATGTCCAGAACGACCGTTCCCGCCGCTGTCCCGTCCGACTTCCAGAGTTCCCGGCCGTTGATCCCGTCGCCGGCCGAGAAGAGGCACACCCCGTTCAGATTGGTCAACTGCCAGGGAGAAGACGATTCGCTGCCGGTCCAGAGATCCTTGACCTGCACGGTTCCGGCTGCCGTGCCGTCGGTCTTCCAGAGCTCGCGGCCATTGGCGTCGTTGGCGGCGAAGAAAAGCGTGCCGTTCACGGCCGCCATGCCGTACGGGACGGAACTGTTGGGATACGACTCTCCGCCGTACCACTCGCCCGTGCCAGGGAAGAGGTCCTTGACCAGGACGGTGCCGTCGGTCGTGCCGTCGGTCTTCCAGAGTTCCCAGCCTGTGGTCCCGTCGTTGGCGGTGAAATAGAAGGCGCCGTTTCCATTGGTCAGACCTTCCGGTCCGGACGAGCCGTCGCCGGCGCGGATGTCCTTGAGCAGGACCGTCCCTTCCGGCGTGCCGTCGGACTTCCAAAGTTCGTGCCCGTGGCTCCCGTCGTTCGCGGTGAACAGCAGCGTCCCGTTCACATTCGTCAAGCTCGACGGATCGGAGCCGCTGGGATACGATCCGTAGTAACCGGAAGAGGTGCCGGGGGAGATGTCTTTCACGAGAACGGTTCCGGCCTCGGTCCCGTCCGACCTCCATAGTTCGTGGCCGTTGATTCCATCATTCGCCGCAAAGAAGAGCGTACCCCCTACGTTGGTCGGTT
>CAZFKF010000182.1:0-7843 GCA_964518805.1 uncultured Planctomycetaceae bacterium
TGCTCCTGGTAGGGCAGCGAGTAGCGGCTCTCGTGGCCGGAGATCAGGGCCACGTTCTTCTGTTTGGCCAGTTCCGCGACGCGGCGGAGGCGACGGCAGCCGGCCGGGTCGATCGCGTGCGGCTTCTCGATGTAGACGTCCTTGCCGGCCTTCACCGCCTCTTCGGCATAGAAGGAATGGTACTTCGAGGCGCAGGCGATGAGCACCGCGTCGCTGGACGCGATGACCGCCTTGTAGCCGTCCAGCCCGTGGACGCAGGTGGCATCTGTGGCGACGAACTGGTCGGGATACTGGGCCTTGAACCACTTCTGCTTGGCACGCATGCGGGCCTCGAACACGTCGGTCATGGCCGCCAGTTTGACATCCTTGCCGACACTGAGCGCCTGGGCCGCCGCGCCCGAGCATCGGCCGCCGCAGCCGATCATGCCGATGCGGATCTCCTGCTTGCCCGCGGCGTGGGCCGAGCGGGCGAGCGACAGGCCGCCGGCCGTGACTGCACCGGCCGCCATCGTGGACTTCAGGAACTCGCGACGCGAAACACTGGGCTTGGTACTTGTTTCCGACATGGGGTCCTCCTGCTTGCCGTCGTCCAACTCGCGGCGATCCACTTTCCCCGGGGACTGCTTCGATCGGAGGGACGCCTCCGACGTGCCGTTGTCCAACTTGAAGGGGCTGAACGGGAACGCCGGCCATTGTTGCCACTCGGCGGGCGCGGTGCAAGCTTCTGGGGCACTTGCAAGAGGCGTAAGACCCTTGTGGCAACCAAGGCTGACGCAGGGAGCCGAGAAATCGGACGGGGGACGCGAAAACAAGTCTCCGTCGTCCCCGGGGAACTCCTGGAAACCGACCATTGGCCTACGACTGGAATAGCGGAGGAATCTGGATCGCCAGCGAAACCCAAGTCGCTTGGCGCGGTTTAACACCAAAGGGTGCGCTACCGGTCTGTCCTGTTGGATACTCTATTTATGGAGTCACGATAGCTTCAGGGTTCTTTGGCGAGGATGCCCACCGAACGGAGGATTGGACACTGTTTCGCCCCTCGATCATAAACTTTCAGGTGGAACCATATGCTACTAAGGTATTGTATACCCAGGGTGCGGTGCGGATAGTGGGGCCTTGTTGTGCGATATTGGGATGTTTGGATAACATGATAGACGGTCTGTGTAGCGGGTCGGGAGTTCCCTGGTTACTATTGTAGAAGGGGGCGAGAGTTGCCCGTTTTATGTCGTGGATGGAGCCACGTTTCACTATTGCTGAAACCGCGCGCCTATCGGGCCTGGAGTCTGTCCCTTGACTAATCTCTCACGCCGCTTCAGAACTACCCTTTTCGCCTCCCGCGGCCGTGTTGTCAGGAAGCTTAAGGGGGGTTGGGTATCGGGTCTTGGCCGAGCGGTCTTTGTCCAGCTCTGGGCTTTGGCAGTAGTGCTCTCGGCGACCGCGCTGGTCCTGCCGACATTCGCCGCCGGAGGTGCTGCGGCGCCAGAACTCGTTGGAGTATTGGCACTTACGGTTGAGACTGACGTTGCCGAACAACTGGGCCTCACCGAAGCACAACGTCAGCAGATCTTGCAAATCATCGAAGCCCGGGAAGGCGAAGCGCTGGAACTCGCCATTCAACTCAAGGGGCTTCCGCCCGCAGAGAGGGCCGCCAAGTTGGCCCCCTTTCGCCAACAGTCGGAAGTCCGTGGGCTAGCTCTGTTGAGCAAACAGCAGCGGGCCCGATTGCAGCAGATTCGTACCGCGCGATGGGGTTTGGCCGGCTCGCTCGACTTGGAGATGGGCGACAGGCTGAAACTATCCACCCAACAGAAGGCGGCGGTCGCGGATCTATTTAGGCAGCAGTCGGAGCGATTGGCTCGGGTCGATGAAAAGACCGCTCAGACGGTTCGTGCCGAGACGGACCAGAAGATCTCCGCGCTGCTTGATCCGCAGCAGCGCGCTGCACTGCCGAGCGTGGCGGCCGCGCCGGCTTCGGTCGCCACGATGCCCGCTGAGGCCACCGCCGCGCCGGAAAAGGCTTCCCCACGCGACGTCGCTACGGCGAAGGGCAAGCCGCCGGAGGCCAAGGCCGAAAAGGCGTCTGAATCGGGGCCGCGGCCCGCCGTCGCGCCTGGGGCGCCGGGCATGGCAGAGAAAGCGGCTCCGCCGAAGGACCCCAGCAGAACGCCCCCGCCGGTTGCAGCAGAGAAGTCCGCCCCCAAGCCGCCGTCCAAAGAGCAAGGACCGTCGGCGTCGCCGGGCTTGGTCGCCGGTTCGGGCGATGCCGAGCCAAGCGACGAGGATGTTGAGGCCTGGGAGGAATTCATGGGGCAGTTCGACGGTGTCCCTGACGAGAAATCTGTTGCGGCCACCGAACGTCTCGTTCCGGCGAAGTCTTCGGACCGGCTGAAGTTCAACTTTCGCTACCAGCCTTGGAAGGACGTGTTGGACTGGTTTGCCGAGACGGCCGATCTGTCGCTGGTCGGCGACAATATTCCCAAGGGCACGTTCAACTATACCGACTCGCGCGAGTACACGGCGGCCGAAGCCATCGATCTTCTGAACAGCGTGTTGTTGACCAAGGGCTACACGCTGATCCGCCGCGACCGAATGTTGATGATCATCAACCTCGAAGACGGTATTCCGCCGAACCTCGTGAAGAGCATCTCCCCCGAGGAACTCGACAAGCGGGGCGAATATGAACTGGTCGAAGTGCTGTTCCAGTTGCAGAACGTCTCTCCCGAGGAAGCGGAAATGGAGATCCGCAAGCTCATGGGTCCGCAGGGCTCGGTGACGGTCCTTCCCAAGTCGCGCCAGATTCTGGTGCGCGAGGCGGCCGGCCGGTTGCGGATCATCCGCAAGGCGATCGAGGCGATCGAGAATCCTCAGGGAGCCGCGGCGCGGATTCGCACGATCGAGATCAAGTATGCCGAGCCGCAAAGCGTGTTGAGCCTCGTGAAACAACTGGTCGACGAGGGGGCGGCGCACATCCTGCTGGATTCGACGGGCCGGCGGCTCCTGGTTACCGGGAAACCGGACGGCGTGGCCCGTGTCGAAGAAGCGGTCAAAGCCGTCGACTTGCCGGATCCGCACCAAGGCGACGCGCCCCAGTTGGAGGTCTATACGGTCAACGGGGCTGACCCGAACTCCGTGCTCAAGGTGCTCCAAACGCTTCTGGCTGGCATGCCCGATGTGCGTCTGGAAATCGACCCGAAGACCGGCAACCTGATCGCCATGGGGCGCCGCTCGGCCCACGCCACGATCAAGGCGACGCTTGATCAGTTGCAGCGGGATGGCCGCCGCCTCGAGGTGTTCCAACTCCGCATGCTCGATCCGCAGTTGGCGGTGGCGGCGGTCAACAAGCTTTTTGGCGGATCGGATAGCGGGCCGGGCGCTCCAAAGATCGACGCCGATCCGTACTCGAGACAATTGTTGGTGCGGGCGAGCGAGGCCCAGATTCAGCAGATTCGCTCGATGCTCGAACAAATGGGCGAATCGGTCACGGCCAAGACCGGCGGCGGCAACGTGCGCATGGTTCCGCTGACGGGGCGCGCCGCACGCTCGGCTTTGGAACGCCTCCAAGACGTCTGGCCCGAGGTTCGCCCGGGCAGTAAGATCCGCGTGGTCACGCCGTCGGCCGGTGGTATTTCGACCTTCCGCCCCAGTGCGTCGGCCGAGGTTCCAGCGCAGAAGACGTCGGCCCCGGATCACCCGGAATCGCCGGCGCCGTTGCCGCCCGAGGTCATCGAGCGACTCAAGAAGCTGCTGGAAAGCTCCACGACTCCGCCGTCGCCCGCGCCGGCACCCAAGCCCGCGCCTCCTTCGAGTCCGTCCACCTCGCCCGTCGCGAAGCCGCCAGCCCCGCCTGTTCCGCCGGCAGTACCCGAGTCTCCCAAGCCGTCGGGCGAGAAGTCGGCCCGTCAATCGGACGGCGGCAGTGGGGGCACGGCGAGGATTCGCTTCGCCACACAGCTTGTTGCCTCCGAGCCGGCAACTCCCGCCAGCGATGCCGCGAAGAGCAAGGCACCGCCAGCAGTTCCAGCCCCGTCGAAGCCGGGGCCCGTCGAGTCGGCTAAATCGCCCGCCGCGGCAACGCCGGCCAAGCCCGCTGCGCCGAAAGGCACCGGGCAGGATAAAGAGTTGGCCCCAATCGTCATCACGCCGAGCCCCGGCGGCGTAATCATCGCCTCGCAAGATCAGGAGGCCCTGGACGAGGTCGAACATCTCTTAGGCACCTTGGCGGGCAATTTCCTCTCCGGCAAGCCAGAATTCACCGTCTTCTATCTCAAGCACGCCAAGGCGCCCGCGGTGGCCGATACGCTGGACCAGATTCTTGGCGGCGGCACGGGAGGCTCCAGCGGCGGCGGGTCGCTGATGGGTGACCTGGCCGGCGCCGCGTTGGGTGACGTGGGCGGCGGATTGCTCGGCAGCCTGCTTGGCGCGGCCGATGGCGGAAAGGCCAGCGGACCCGTCCACATTACCGCCGACAGCCGGCTCAACGCCCTGTTCGTGCGGGCCAAACCAGCAGACCTGGACATGATCGAGGATCTCCTGAAGATCCTCGACGAGAAGTCCAGCCCCGAGGAGATTCTCGCCTCGCCCAAGCCGCAGTTGATCCCGGTCTACAACACGCAGGCGGAGGAGCTTGCCAACGTCGTGCGACAGGTGTACCAGGATCGGCTCGCCGGTTCAGCCGGCGCCAACCGGCCTCCCTCGCCGCAGGATTTCATCAACGCCATGCGGAGCTTGCGGGGCGGCCGCGGAGGCGGCGCCCAGCGCAACACTCAGGAAGAACAAGTCAAGCTAACCATCGGCGTCGATGCCCGAACCAATTCGCTGATCGTCGCTGCTCCGGACGCCTTGTTCCAGGAAGTCAAGGAACTGGTCGAGCAGCTCGATCGGGCCGCCCTGGAGACGAATAATCAGGTTCTTCAAGTGGTAACCCTTGAGCGGAGCAACTCGGCTACCATCAAACAAGCCCTTTCGGCCATGATGGGCAATTCCGTGCAATTCGGGTCCGCGGGTTCGAGTTCCACGTCGGCTCCAAACACCCAGCAGCCGTCTCCGTTCGGCTTCGGTTCGCGCCGCTTCGGCTTTCCTGGGATGATGGGGATGGGCTTTCCGGGCGGCGGCTTTCCTGGAGGCGGTGGCTTCCCAGGCAGCGGTTTTCCGGGCGGTGGCTTCCCTGGGGGCGGCGGGGGGCCCGGGGCCGGATTCGGCGGCGGTGGCTTCCCGGGCGGCGGGAGGTTTGGGGGTGGCGGCACGCCTAACCCCGGTTTCACGCCTGGAGGCGGAATGCGCGGCGGCGGCATCAGCTCGCCGGGCGGCCGCAGTTCCGGTGGTGGCGGCGGTTCTGGCAGGCGGTCCAGCCGCGGCGGCGGGAGCTGACGTGCTTTGCGGCGTGCTTGACCGCGCAGTCATGATTCGTCTCGCGCCCGACGACAGCACGGGAGCTACTCGTCCCTGGGGGTGTCGCGATTCCCTCGGTCGGCCGATCTTTGGCCGGGACGGTCTTGCATAGCGCCGGCCTTGCACCGAAACTAGATCCTTGGTGCGATCACCGTGCAGCGCATCGCCCGGACCGGCTCATTGCGTTGTTCGAAGACACGCAGAGACCTCAGAATCCCTGATGGCTGGACCCGCCTCCGATCCGCGGATCGAGGCGGCACGCATTGATGTGGAGGAAATACGCGATGTTGGATCGAGTTCTCGCCCCGCGGCGACAGTTCTTGAAGACTGCCCTTCAGGCCGGCGCCGCGGCGCTGGCCGCGCCATACCTCATTCCGGGTTCCGCGCTCGGCAAGGACGGAGCCGTGCCGCCCAGCGAGCAGATCCTGCTTGGCGGTCTGGGCATTGGCGGTCGTGGGTCCTATGTCCTCGGGTGTTTCATGGAACAGCCCGACGTGCGCGTCGTGGCCTGCGCCGACCCTCGTGCCGACCGCCGCGACCGCGTGAAGCAGACCGTCGAAGCCAAGTACGGCGCGAAGAGCTGCGCGGAGTATCGCGACTTCCGCGAGTTGCTGGCGCGGCCGGACATCGACGCGGTGCTCATCACCACGGGTTCCAACTGGCACGCCCTGTTGTCCATCTATTCCGCCAAAGCGGGCAAAGACATCTACTGCGAGAAGCCCTGCACGAAGACGATTGCAGAGAGCCTGGCCCTGGCCGACGTCATCCGCCGCACGGCACGCGTCTATCAGGGCGGGATGCAGCGCAGAAATCTGCCGCACTTCGAATTTGCCGCCGAGTTGGCCCGGCAAGGCAAGCTCGGCAAGCTTCAGGCGGTTCATGCCCACCCCGCGGGCCTGGCCACCGATACCAGCGGCTGGGCGCCGGCGCAGCCTGAGCCGGGCAAGGACGTGGTCGATTGGGACATGTACCTCGGGCCGGCGGCCTGGCGGCCGTTCAACTCGGGCTTGCTCAACTCCGGCTTTGAGAAGGGCGGCGGCATGGTCGGCGGCGGCTGTCTCGAATGGGGGTCCCATTGCATCGACATGTGCCAGTGGGCCAACCGCGCCGACGACACAGCGCCGGTCGAATACTCCCCTGTGGAACAAGGCCGAGCACACGCCCGTTACGCCAACGGCGTGAAGCTGGTCGTGCGCGACGACGGCTGGCTGCCGCTCGGCTCGTGCCCGGTCCGTTACGAAGGCGAGACGGGATGGGTCGAAGCGGGCGACAGCGGCAAGTTGATCCTGAGCTCGCCCGCCTTGCGCGCAGGAAAGACTATCCCGGAAATCGGAGGCTATCCGGCCAATTTCCACGTTCGCGACTTCCTCAACTGCGTCAAGTCGCGCGGGTTGCCGCGCGCCAATGCGCAGGTTGCGTGCCAGACTCACATCGCGTGCCACGCGATCAACATCGCCATCTTTCTGAACCGGACGCTGAAGTACGATCCGCAGAAAAACGAGTTCATCGGCGACGACGAAGCGAACCGGCTTCGCGGCGAGGCCATTCGCGACCCTTGGCACGTGTGATCGCGGCTCGTTCCTTCTCAACGTCGAATCCCAAATTCATCTTCATTATCGAAGGCCGACCATGCAGCGAATTCACTCAACGACCATCGTGGCGGTGCTTGCGGCCGCCCTTGTATGCGGCATCTGCCGCGCCGCGGAGTTCGATCAAGCGAAGCTGATCGACGTGCTCAAGTCCGGCGCGCCGTCCTCGGAAAAGGCCATGGCCTGCAAACGCCTGGCGATCTGCGGGAAGCAAGACGCGGTGCCCGCTTTGGCCGGGCTCTTGGCCGATCCGGAGCTTGCATCCTGGGCGAGGATCGCTCTAGAGGCGATCCCCGGCGATGCGGCCGACGCCGCACTCCGCGAGGCCATGGGCAAAGTGCAGGGGCGCCTGCTGGCAGGCGTCATCAATTCTCTCAGCGTGCGCCGCGATGCGAACGCAGTGGACGCCTTGATTGCACGGTTGAGGGGTGCAGATTCGGAGATCGCGTCGGTGAGCGCTCTGGCGCTCGGGCACATCGGCGGCGACAAGGCCGCCCAAGCGCTCGAAGCATCGCTGGCAAACGCGCCCGAAGGCGTGCGGTCGGCGGTGGCCGAAGGATGCATCCTGTGCGCCGAGCGGGCCGGCGCCGCGGGCAAGACCGCGGATGCGGTACGAATCTTCGAAGCGGTCGCCAAGGCCGCCGTCCCTGCCCAGCGAGTGATCGAGGCGACGCGGGGCCTGATTCTTGTCCAGGGTACGGCGGGGTTGCCGCTCCTCGGCGAGCAACTGCGGTCGAACGAGAAGCAGCGCCTGGCGCTGGGACTGCGCGTCGCGCGGGAACTTCCCGGCGCCGAGGTCACGGACTTGCTGGTTCAGGAGTTGAGCAAAGCCTCACCGCAACGCCAGGCGTTGTTGATTCTCGCCC
>CAZFKF010000183.1:0-7838 GCA_964518805.1 uncultured Planctomycetaceae bacterium
AACTCCAGGAAGACGCAGGACCGACCAACAACTGGATGTCGCCCGAGGAAGGCTATCGTCGCGCCGGCGAGATCTTCAAGGGGTCGATGCGCGGCCGGACCATGTATGTCATTCCCTTCTCCATGGGCCCGGTCGGCTCGCCTTTCAGCAAGGTCGGCGTGGAACTGACCGACAGTATCTACGTCGTCCTGAATATGCGCATCATGACGCACGTCGGCGCCGCGGTCTTGAAGCAGTTGGGGACCGGCGGGGAGTTCACGAAGTGCCTCCACGGCAAGGCCGATCTGAACATCAAGCGGCGGCTGATCCTTCACTTTCCGGAAGACAACGCGATTTGGAGTGTCGGGTCTGGCTACGGCGGAAACGTACTCTTGGGCAAGAAGTGCTTGGCCCTGCGCATCGCCAGCTATCTCGGCAAGCGCGAAGGATGGCTCGCCGAGCACATGCTGATCATGGGCGTTGAAAGCCCCGAAGGTCGCGTTGAGTACATCGCCGCGGCGTTCCCCAGCGCCTGCGGCAAGACAAACCTTGCCATGCTCGTGCCGCCCGAGGGATTGAAGATCAAGGGCTACCGGATATGGACCGTCGGCGACGACATCGCCTGGATGCGGATCGACACCGATGGCCGGCTGTGGGCGGTCAATCCGGAATCGGGATTCTTCGGAGTGGCGCCGGGGACGAACTCCAAGACAAATCCCAATATGATGAAGACCATCAACCGCAAGACCATCTACACGAACGTCGTCCTTACCAAGGAAGGCACGGTGTGGTGGGAGGGTGGCGATGGAACCCCTCCTTCAGAGGGCACCGACTGGCTCGGTCGTCCCTGGAAGCCGGGCATGACGGACGCCGATGGGAAACCCGTCCTGGGGGCTCACGCCAACAGCCGCTTCACCGCCCCCTTGTCGCAGTGCCCGTCGGCCTCGTTTCGCATCGAGCACCACCACGGCGTGCCCATCTCGGCGATTGTCTTTGGCGGGCGGCGCGCCCGCCTGGCTCCGCTCGTCTACGAAGCCCTGGATTGGGAGCACGGCGTGTTTGTGGGAGCGACCATGGCTTCGGAGCGAACGGCGGCCCAATTCGGCGCCGTCGGCGAAGTCCGCCGCGATCCCATGGCCATGCTTCCGTTCTGCGGGTACCACATGGCCGACTATTTCCAGCACTGGCTGGACATGGGGCGGCGGATGACCAACCCGCCGAAGATCTTCCATGTCAATTGGTTCCGCACCGACGAGAACGGCAAGTTCCTGTGGCCCGGTTTTGGCGAGAACCTGCGGGTGATCGAGTGGATTCTCGATCGCTGCCGCGGCGCGGCCGAGGCGACGAAGACTCCGATCGGCTATGTTCCAACGCCCGAAAGCCTCGACTTGAAGGGCTTGGACATCCCTCGCGAGACGCTCGACCAACTGTTCGCCGTCAACCGCTCCGACTGGTACCAGGAGACGGATGACATGGCGAGTTTCTTCCAGCAGTTTGGGAATCGCCTCCCCAAAGTGCTCTGGGAGCAACTCGAGTTGCTGCGTTTGCGGCTGAAAGCGGCGATTACGCTGATGAAGCCGGGAACGGAAATCCGCCCCCTGGCCGCCGAACTCAACGAGATCATCGAACGGGAGAATCCCAACGTGTTTGCGATGCTCTCGGAATTCGGCAAGCGCCTGTACTTCCCCAGGGGCATCCTGGCCCAGGCCGCGGAGGCCAAGGAGAAGGCCAAGCGCTACGACGCGACGATCGGAATCGCGCGCGAGAACGGCAAGCCCATGTACTTGCCGTCCGTCATGCAGTTCTTCAACGATCTGAGCCCGGCCGATGTCCTGACCTACGCGCCGGCCACCGGACGTCCGGATCTGCGCGATCGTTGGCGCGCCGAGTTGTCGAGCAAAAACCCCGGCCTTTCCGGCAAGACCTTCTCGACGCCGATAGTCACCGCCGGCGTGACCCATGCGTTGAGCCTGGTGGGCGATCTGTTCGTCAACCGCGGCGACATGGTGCTCCTGCCCGACAAGTTCTGGGAAAACTACGAACTCTTGTACGGGGTCCGCTATCAGGCGCAGTTGGCGAGCTATCCGTTCTTCAACGCCAGCGGGGGCTTCAACGTCGAGGCGCTTCGCCAGGCATTGGCCACGCGGGCTGGCAGTTGGAAAACGATCCTCGTGCTCAATTTCCCCAACAATCCGACGGGGTATTCCATTACCAAGTCGGAGGTCGACCAGGTCGTGTCGCTGCTGCGCGAGGCGGCCGATGAGGGACGCAATCTCGTCGTGGTCACCGACGACGCCTACTTCGGCCTGTTCTACGGGGAAGAAGTGTTCGAGGAATCGCTGTTTGCCCGTTTGGCCTCCTGCCACGAGCGGATTCTGGCAGTCAAGGTCGACGGTCCCACCAAGGAAGAGTTCGTGTGGGGATTCCGCACCGGGATGCTCACGTTCAGCACCAAGGCGTTCCTGAGCGACGAAGCGCTCTATGGCGCCCTGACCAAGAAGGTGGCCGGGGCCATCCGCAGCGCGGTCTCCAATTGCTCGCAGGTTGCCCAGTCGGTCCTGGCCAAAGCCATGGCCAAGCCGGCACTGATCGAAGAACGTAGGCAGAAAAAGGCAATTCTGGAGTCCCGCGCCAAGAAGGTCCAAGAGGTCCTGCGCTGCCCCCAGTACGCCAAGTTCTGGGAGCCGTATCCCTTCAACGCCGGCTACTTCATGTGCCTGAGACTCAAGGGCATTGACGCCGAGGTATTCCGCAAGCATCTGCTGGAGAAGTACGGCGTGGGCGTGATTGCCGATGGGGACCGCGACATCCGCATTGCGTTCTCTTCGGTCGACGAGAGTCAAGTCGAGGACCTGTACTCGCTTCTCGCGGCCGCGGCTCGTGATTTGGCGGAGGGCAACGGCAATAACGGGAAATAGGCGGCGCAAGCCACTCGGCTCGAACGGCCGCGAATCGAGACCAAGCGACCCGCCGGCCAGATTTCGATGACGCTGGCCGGCAGGGAAGAGCCAGGGACGCGGCTTGGAACCTGCTGGGAAGGCCCTCGGTGACGATCCTCGCTGGCTGGTGCGGATCAGTCCTGCATCGGACGGCTGCAATCGGATGAGTATGCGCCGCAACGCTCCAGAGAGAGTTGCCCTACCTTCCGGCATGCGAGGTCCCAGACGCCACTTTGGGTTGACGCCGAGACGATGATCGATTGGCCGTTGCGGTCGGTGGCTTCGATCTTCCAGCCGTGCGATCCGTCAGGAGTGGGCAATTTGGTTTCGCCCGTGGACCAACCCCGTGCCTGAAGCCACGCCAAAGCGCGGCCGATCAACCGACGAGAATGGACGCCCGAGATACGCTTCGTCATGCTCATCACACCCTCCGTTGGTCTGGCCCTGCGCCATCGCTCTTTCCACCTCGATCCGGATGACGTTCAGAGCGGGCTGCTCGGCGTCCGAATGGGCGGTGAACGCACCGGGGTCGGTTCGACCACTGGGTATATAACGGAGGGCGACACAGCCCTTCTACCGGCCGTCGCGATGGGCGCGCAGCCACATCGGAAGGTCCCGTGACGGACCGTCATTGCCGGAGCCGGCACACCGAAGTCCCAAGGGCAGATCGGGCTTGGCGAATCGGCCGCCGTCACTGGCGGAGCCGCTTCACCAACGGTCAACGCGCCGAATTGGGCGCGGTGAGTTGCGGCGACGACAGGGCCGGAGCCATCGACGCGGCTGGCGGTGTAGCGACAGGGCCGTAGGTGGGCGGAGAGACCATGGGAGTCGTGACGGTTGCCGGCGGGGGGCCGGCAACTCCATACGTTGTCACGGGGGTCCCAGTCTTCTGCCAGGGCCATCCGCCTGACGAATGGCAACCCGCACAGGCTGCGGTCATCATCGACCAGGCCGTCAGATACAAGACTGACTTCACCATCTGAACCTCCTTCCTGGAGCTCTCAAGTTGCGCGCGGTCTACCCCGGTAACTCTACACCACGTTCGTGCGCGTGCGCCGGCAACGAACAAGATTGCGGCTCGCGGTCGAGAATTGAGGCAGGAAGTCTTGCGCAGTCTGCCCGATCGACTCTAGGGTCGCTCGAAACCTGGGCTAACCTCGTGCGAGACTGCGAAAGAAGGATTCGATTCCCGTTACGGGGCCAGCACTGACCGGGACAAGTGCCGTCGTTCTTCGTTCGGCGTTGACGGGGACCAATGCTGTTGAGCGATGGAGGGCGGTCCGTATCGCCATTTTTCTCCCCGCCGAGCTCTTCTCCACCAGGAAGCGGCCGCTTCGCTGCAGCAGGCCCGCCGCAAGTTCCGGCGATCCGCAAAAGCCTCTCGCTCTGGCGTCTTCGACCACGGACTCCAGCACAGCAGCGCAACCACCCGGGGCTTGAGACTGGGCATCGTATGCCTCTTCGAGCCGCCGAAGGGCCTCGGTCCGCTCCAAAACGACCTGGACCAGATTCAGTGCCATCCTGTACCTCGTAGGGACGGAGGCCGTGCCAACGACGAATACTCGACCCTGGAAGCAGCGCAGAGAGTCGGCGACACGGCGGCGACGGCCCCTGATCGCCGTCTTTGAAGTATCGCAAGGCGCGCACCGAGAGTCGAGGAAACTTCGCTTTCCGCGAGAGTCCGTCAGCCTGCCAGTTCCTCGAAATCGGATTGCGCTGACTTTGGCGGCGACAATGTCTTGCCGGGGGATATCGATACCCAACACGAGACGTCACTGGGCCAACGCCATCGAAATAGTGGGGTAGGGGTGATCGCAACCCCGACGTCATGGATGTTGAGATCAGACTCGGTCCACGAATGTCGTTCGATGGTCGTCCCGCGTACGGGTGCCCCTCAGCGCACGCTCAGGCGTCCGCGCTTATGCTGGCCGGAAGAGGGCGCGCTGAAAGAATGCCCGCGACACCCCGTCTAAGGGGTGTAATCCTGGCCATGCAGCGCGGGACGATTAAGAATGCACGGGTTCGCCGTCTCACTCGGAAGAGCGTCTGGTCTCGGCGACCCGCATCGCCTCCTGCAGATGCTCTTGGCAGAGGTCCAGGCCCTCAATCTGAAACACGGCATCCCGACCACACAAGACTGGGATTCCGGCAGGACTCAGGCGCAGCTCTCGGCGGCATTTGGCCCCTGGGGCAGAACGCTTGAGTCTCGCGACTGGCTTGACCGTGTCCAAACTATCCTCCTCCATCCATTCTTCAAGGTTTCGGGCGGTTGCGGGCTGCTTCCCTGGATCGAAGGGCCGCCTTGGTGTTTTTTACCAGAAAACGAAGCGATTGTCGACCACGGATGAGCGCGAATCGCGTTTCTGGGGCTATTTCGCGCGGTTTGTGAAGGACAAAGCCGTCGTGCCCCCACTCGGCTGGCAGGTCCTTGATACTCGTCGGCTAGCGGCCGGTCTAAGCCGGATGACGGCCCTTAGGGAGGCTAAGCCTGAACGTCGTGCCTTCCGGAAGTCGGCTCACGAAAGAGACTTTTCCTCCCAGGTATCGCTCGCCAAGCAGTTTCATGCTATAGGTGCCGATGCCTCGGCCCGCCTGCCCCCTCGTGCTGAACGACCGCTGAAACATCTGAAGCTGCACCTCGTCGGGCATAACGCCGGGGTTCGTGACCGAAAATTCCACGTCCTCGCCTCGGTCAAAGCACTCCAGGGTCACCGTTTGCCCCGGGGGGGTAGCCTCCAATCCGTTCTTCACCATGTTGCCAAGGATCCGCATTAGGAGCCGCCGGTCGGTCCACACAATCCCGTTCCAGGCTTGCCCTACGTCGATCTTCCGTTCCGCCGCACCCGGGCTTTTCGCATAGTGCCTCGCGAGATCGTCGAGCACCTGTTTGACCGGAAGCATATCCATCTGAAGAGCGAGATCGCCGGCCTCGGCGAGCACCAAGTCCCGCTGGGCATTAATCTCCTCCACCAGTTGCCCGCTAAGCTGCATCAGCAATTCCGAGACCTCGCTGACCGCCGCGTGCTCCCGGGCCAGGTAATCGGCATAGCCCGAGATGCACCCTGCCGTGTTCAACACATCGTGGAAGAACACCTTCTGGAGAACGGCCAATCGCTTGGGTTGGCTGATATCCTCAATAGCCACCACGATGAACCGTTCGTCCCCTACCTCGATTGGTGTGGCGGCGACTCGGAGGTCCATAGCCCCGGTGCCGGAGTCCGTCGCGGTCACGATGCGGCATTCCCGCACGACCTGCACGTTCTGAGTTTGACTTTCGAGGACGGCATGGACGGCGCCGCACGTGGCGCAGTGCCGGCTCGTACCGCACCCGTCGGGCCCATCGTTGGGCCGCAAACAACCGACAACCTCACCCGGACGCCTCCCCAACACGTCGTCGGGCGCCACCTGAAGCCCGCGCAGCATCGCTTGGTTCGCCGCAACAATCTGCCGATTTGCGTTCAGGATCATCATCATGCCTGGAATGGCATTCAGGGCCGCGGTCAGCAGGCGACTATTCCTGACGATTTCGACCTTCCGCGCAAAGTCGTTGGGGGTGTCACGACCTGCGGGCGCAAAGTAAGTCTCGGGCCGATCCGAAGGTGCCGACGTTCCCGGCATGGCAGCCCCCTGGCTCGCTAAGGTTGCGGTCCCAAGCACGCGGGTACTCGATTCCCGCCTCGGACTGTATTGTATGCCGAACCACAAGACCCAATCAACGAGGAGGCCTGCCCCGGCGATCGAGCCTTTACCGATACCACCGCTCCAGCGTTTCCCGCCACTGCTCTGGCTGCCGGATCGCGGCAAAGGCGTCGCGCACGCGTTCGGCCTGCGGGTGCATTCGGGCGTACTTGATCCCGAAGTTGCGCATGACGAACGGCGTGCGTTTGGCACCATAGACCACTTCGGCGAGACGGTAATGCTCTTCGAGCATCTCGCGCTGCTCGGCCAGGGTCGGCCGAGGAGGGACCGCTTGGCCGGCAGCCAAGGCGCGAATATCGCGAAAGATCCACGGGTTGCCGATCGCGCCGCGGGCAACCGTAATCCCGTCCACGTCCGTGGCGCTGAACATGGCCAGGCAATCCTCGGCGGTCATCAGGTCGCCGCTGCCCAGGATCGGAGTGGATCCGGCGAGCTTCTTCGCCTCGCGAACGAACTCCCAGCAACTGCGGCCCTCATAGCGTTGACGCACGGTGCGCCCGTGCACGGTGACGGCGGCCACGCCCAAGGCCAGCGCTCCATCGAAGATGCTGAAGAAGCGGTCGCGGCTTTCCGGGGTGTCGTCCAGGCCGCGGCGCATCTTCAGCGTCAGCGGCACGTGCGGCGGCAGGGCCTCGCGGAGTCGGGCGAGGATCTCCAGGGCCTTCTGGGGCTGGCCCAGGAGCCAACCGCCCCGGCACTTCGAGACGACCTTACGGACCGGGCAACCGAAATTGACTTCGATGACGTCGAATCCCGCTTCCAGGAGTTTCATGGCGGCAGGTACGAACGGCTCGGCCACACTGCCCATGAGTTGAGCCCCTACAGGATGATCGTCGTCGGTGACGCGGATCCACCGCACGGCCTTCTTGCCTTTGGTCACATTGACCACGAACTGATCCAAGAGGACTTCGCAGACCGAGTAGCCCGCCCCCAGACGCCGGGCAATGGCCCGCGTCGGCCAGTCGCTGTAGCCGCTCATGGGCGCCAAGGCCACGGGAAAGTCGATCCGCACGTTGCCAAGTTGAAGCGGGGCTAGATGGGCTGGCACGATTTCAAGAGGCTCCGAGTGGTTCGTAGTTCAGACTTCCCAATGGGGCCGAACGCTCGCCCGACGCAGCCTGGGTCCGCGGCGAGCGATAAAACGCGCTTGCGCCGGAAGAACGGAAGCAGTTTCCCCCGCTCTGCCCGGACTTTGTCGTCGAGTTGCGCTCGCCCTCCGAT
>CAZFKF010000184.1:0-7838 GCA_964518805.1 uncultured Planctomycetaceae bacterium
AGCTTGCCGATCGCCCCGTCGTGGATCCGCTTGATGGTTTCCATGTAGTTGGGGGTGTGCCGGCGTTGGAAGCCTACGCCGACTTTCAGGCCCTTCTCGTCGGCCAGTTTGTTGGTGTCCATGAGCAGGCGGAAGCCGGCCGCGTCGACGCAGCAAGGCTTCTCCATGAACACGTGCTTGCCGGCCTTGATGGCGGCCGCGTACTGGTAGGGACGGAAACCGGGCGGGGTGGTGAGGATGACCATGTCCGGCCCGCAGTCGATTGCCTTCTGGAACGCGTCGAGGCCGAAGAACACGCGGTCGTTGGGAATATCGGCGCGATCCTTGAATTCGTTGCGGAGCCGATCGGCGGCGCCCTTGGCCTGCCGCTCGAAGGCGTCGGCCACGGCGATCGCCTTGACGGACTCGTTGGCAGTCATGCAATCGTTGATGGCCCCATTGCCGCGGCCGCCGCAGCCAATCAACGCCACCTTGATCTGGCCGCTGCCCGCGGCGTGGGCCATGCGGGCGATGTTCAGGTTCAACGCTCCGGCCAGGGCGGTGCCTGCCGCAAGGGCCGTCGATCCCTTCAAGAAATCGCGCCGCGATGCCGTCTTCTTCTCGCTCATCCGTTTCTCCTTTACGAGTTCAAGTCTGGTCGGTTCCACTTCGGGCGAACCCCGATTATCGTGTGCCGGCGCATACGGTGCAAGCGTGATCGTCTCCAGCGCAACACGACGCTCGCCCCTCCACGTGGGGTGGAGCCCCGCGCTCCGCGACGGCATCTGATGGGGGCGCGTGATATGCTTTCCGGGAGAACCTGCCATGGAAATCGACTTGCGATGGCTTGCCAGTCTGCCGGCGAGCGGGCTGCACGCTGCCGATGCGCTGCGCCGGGGACGCTGCCTGGCCGAGACCCCGCTTGCTTCGGCAATTGCCGGCCCAGCCGAATGGTTAATCGTGGAGGTGCCGCAAGCGGCCCTTCCCGAAGAACGCCTCTGTGATCACCTGGTCGCCCTGTCGGCCGACGCCGACGAGTCCAGGGGACTCGCCGAAATCGTGCTTCAGAAGACCGTAGGCCACGGACCTCGTGCCTCGGCGCCGCTTGCGACGATTGCCGGGCCTCTCGCGGCGCTGCAGAGCGCCGTGCGCCGCGCCATGCCGGATCTCCTGGAGCAGGTGGCCGCTTGGGTCCAGCCGCTCATGGATCGCTGGAACCTGCTGGGAACTGGATTGCTTGACACCATGACGCAGTACGCCGAACCCGGCCTCATGGTTGCGCACGCGGGAATCGTAGTCCTTTACCCGGCGTTGGGTGGAGGCGGCTGCGCTCATCTCTGGTACAACACGGCGCGGATTGAAGCCGTGCCGGAGGAGCCCGTTCCCGACGTGCCCGAAGTCGTACGCCTTGCCTGGCTCGTATCCCAACTTCACACCGATCTTCCGGTCTACAGCGAGACGATCCCGCGCGACCGGCTTCCGGCGCTCGCCGCCGCCGCGATGCTCCCGGTCGCGCTGGCGGCAGCCCAGGAATTCAGGTTGATTGCCCCCGGGCCGCTTCCGATCATCCGAGCCCTTGGTGCGTGGGCGCCCGCCGCGCCGCAAGGCATCGACTTGGCGGAAGTGATTCGCGCGTGGTGGGAGACCTATCTTGAAACCCGGCCCGCGTGGAACGTGGCCCTTGGGGCGCTCAACGGGATGCTGTACGCCGGCGAACTCCAGGCGTGCCGATAGGAGCCTGCTCTCAACTCCGGCGCCGGCGCGGGACGTCTGGCGGGCATTCCGCCCCATCCGCGGACGCCATCGAGCGTTTGCCGAATTTGCGATACAAGGCCACAAGCAGCACGGCCATTGCCAGGCCGTAGGCGCCCAACCAGCCCCACACAATCCATCCGAGTCGCGGATTCCCAGACAAGTTCGCACGGTAACCGAGTTCCATCACGGCGGCGAGCAAGGCGAGCGTCAGGTTCATGGTCCACAACGTGTAGCCGGCAAGGCTACGGCGGGTCTCGCGCTGGCGCGGTTCGGCGAGCCAGAATTCCTTGTTGGGCATATTGACCATCGAAGCTGGCGCGAAACGTATTGCCAGGTAGAGAAGCGGCGAAAGGACGAACCCGATCCCCACGACCAAACCGATGTTCGTCAAGAGCATCTCGCCTTTGGACTGCCACCCGTCGGGCTCTCCAGCGGCGTTGAAATGCGAGGCAACACGCTCGGGCAGAATCCCATGGTAGGCGAACGCCTGAACGAGGCTCCCCAGCACCAAGAGGCCGAGCACGAGGAAGCCGATGATTGTCGATTTCATGACGATTCCGTCCCGGGGTTGTGGTGACGCGAGCCTCGTCGTCGGAGGTTGTGCGGCGGTCTCAGGTCTTCTGCGGCGACTCCTCGTCACCGGGCGGCAGGGGGGCCGCCTCGTCGACTCCCCGGCCGCGCTTGCGAACGGCTTCCTTGAGAATGTACTCAATCTGCCCGTTGACGCTGCGAAACTCCTGCTGGGCCCAGGCGTCGAGGGCCTCGTAGAGTTCCGGGCTGATGCGGAGCAAAAAACTCTTGCGGGACTTCATCCTCTCACCCCCTGCCCGTCTCCCGCATTGGACCAATACGAAATCCGAGACACGAAACCCGAGACAAATCCGATTGCGGACACCCAAGCGCCTGCTACGTGTAGAGCGTCCCGGCGTTGACAATCGGTTGGGCCTCGCGCTCGCCGCAGAGCACGACCAACAGGTTGCTGACCATCGTGGCCTTGCGTTCTTCGTCGAGTTGCACCACGGCGTTTTCGGTGAGGTCCTTCAGAGCCATCTGGACCATGCTCACGGCGCCGTGAACGATCTTCTGCCGCGCGGCGATGATGGCTTCGGCCTGCTGGCGGCGGAGCATGACCCCGGCAATCTCCGGGGCGTAGGCGAGGTGCGTGAGCCGGGCCTCTTCGATGACTACTCCGGCCTTGGCCACCCGGTTCTGAAGCTCTTCCCGCAGCGCGGCGGCCACCTCGTCCATTCCGCTGCGGAGCGTGATTTCCTGGCTCTCCTCATCGGTGCCGTGATCGTACGCATACGCGCTGGCCAGGTGGCGCACGGCGGATTCGCTCTGGATCTTGACGTACTTTTCGTACTGCTGCACGTCGAACACGGCCTGGGCCGTGTCCTCGACCCGCCACACCACGACCGCGGCGATTTCCACCGGATTGCCCCGCTTGTCGTTCACCTTGAGACGCTCGCCTTCGAGGTTCCTTGCCCGCAGCGACACCCGAAGCTTGGTGTTGAGCGGATTGGTCCAGTGCCATCCGGCCGCACGAATTGTGCCGCGGTACTCGCCAAAGAGGATCAGCACCCGGGCCTCATTGGGTTCGAGCGTGAAGAACCCGAAACAGACGAAGACTCCAAGCCCGATGACCAAGAGGCTCCCGATCAGCACGTAGACGTTGGGCGACCGGTGGAGGCGTTCGGCCTGCACCGCGTCATACACAAACCAGGAAAACATGGCGATTCCGAGGGCGAAGATGGCGATCGTGACGCCAAGCATGGCCCACCCGCCGAACACCGAAGCCGATCTCTCGCGATTCATCTCAATATCCTCCCAGGAAACGGCAGCCCAGCAACGCTATATCAGAATGATATCACTTCGATATCTGTAGTCAAGCGATCAGTTTTAGAATGCCGTAAAGCATAGGCGTGCCACCTCTTACAGCGACGGACGGCCCTGCGCCGATACGGCCACTCAGTCTTTGAGAAGCCGGTACTGAATCAGCACGGAGCCGGGCTTTTCGCCAATCTCGATCTTGCGTCGCTCTAAGTCGCGGCCACTGATGACGGTCGGGGCGGCGTGCTGGTACGTCTCGCCGGCGATGCTCACCGAGTACCGCGCTTCCGGAACGATTTCCTCCAGGCAGATCGCTCGCGCGGCATCGGGGCTCTGAGGGCGGCGGAAGACGAAGACGCAGCCTTGGCCCAGATCGGGCCGGTGGAGTTGATAGGCGTACCAGTCGGCCTGGCTCGTGGTGAGCGGCAGCAGGGGGTAGATGTCGCCGAGGAACAGCGGGCGCAGAGATTTCAGTTCGGCGATCCCCTGCCGGGCGAGTTCCGCGGAGAACTCCTGGCTCTCGGTGTCAGTGTAGATCATGATGCCCTGGGTCATCGCGCTGCGGAAGTTGTAGGGGCGCATGTCCCATACCGGGCCGGAGTGGAGCGGATAGTAGAGCGAAAGGCCGCTGACCATTACCTGGTCGGCCCGGCCCATCATGGGCCAGTGCGTCTGGTCCTTGAGGCCCTCGCCCACGTCGTTGAAGTCGCTTCGCCAGAGGCAGTACGCCAGGCGAGCCGTTTCCATGTCGATCCGCCGGCCGCCGCCCGAGCAGTTGTCGATCAGCAGGCCGGGGTTGCGGCGTTTCAGTTCGGACCAGAACCAGTAGAACCCGTCGATGTGTTTCATCTCGGCGATGCCGATCCGATCGTCGCCCTCTTCCGGGGGCATTCCAGTGCCGAAATCCTCGCGGTAGACGTCGAAAGCCCATTCGCGGTGGCGGTCGGAGAGCCAGTTGACGAGTGTTTCCCGTGCCGCGGGGTCGCCGAGCTTCCAGACGCCGCCGCGACCCTCGCCACCGCCGTGGATGAATTGCGGGAAGTTGCGGGCCCATTCGGTCTTGGGATTGATGTGCAGCGGCGCGAACCAGAGCACGAACTTGAGGCCATGCTGGTGCGCGGCGTCACCCAACACGCGCAGTCCGCGGGGGAAGTCGTCCTTGCGGGGATACCAGTTCCCCACATTGCCTTCGTACCAGGGCTGCGGGAACCAGTAGGCGTCCATCCAGTAGACCTCGCAGCCCATGGCCGCGGCCCGCGAGATGAGTGACAGCTCGCCGGCTTCGTTCAGCAATCCCAACGGCTTCGTGGTGCGGGCCGAACGAAGCCAAAGGGCGGCGACGTTGGTGACGGACACAGGCGGCAGGGCCGGCTTGCCGTCCCCCAAGGGGCAGTATTGGGCAAGCACCAGGCGGCGGAAGGCGTTGTTGCCGTCGATCAGCCGCTTGCCACCGTAGCGCATGAGCACGATCCGCGGCGTGCGCACGCGCTCGCCGGGCTTGAGGTGGAACCGCGTGGCCTGCATCCCCGCCCAAACGCGGACCGCGCCCGAGGGCTCCTGCACGAAGCCGGCCTTCCACCGGCCGGTCCACCCCACGGCCAGGACCCAACCGCCGTCCGCGCCTTTCAAGTTGAAGAATGGCAGGCACGTCGTGTCCGACGACGTGGCGGCGAACTCGCGCGGCGTCCCGGGCTTGAGCGGTTCGTCGTGGAACAAGAATGAGTTTTCGGTGCAGCCATCGCCGTTGGACCAGCGCAGGGTGACCGGCCCCGCCGAGCCGCCGGCGGGGAGCAGAACGGAGTCCAGCGGCATCACGTCTTCGATAATCGGCGTGTCGGCCCCGCCCGTATTGGCCAGCCAGCAGACCCAGTCCAGCGCCGCTGCGTCGTTGTATCGCGTCAGTTCGATCTCCGCCACCAGTCCCGTCTGCGGATCGCGATACGCGATCTGCTGCCGCGAACCGCCCGGAACGGACTCGGTCTTCTCAGATCGCTGCCAGCCCGGCAGAATCCGATCGGACGGCAGATTGCCGTAGAGGAACGAAAGGGGCACGTTCGATCGGTTCCTGTTCCGTGGAGCAAAAGGCAGGCTGTCGAGAAAGCACGTCGAGCCGTCGGCCAGCTTCACGGCGGCGTCGGCCCAGACGCACTGATCGTGGCTCCGCCCGTCGCCTCCGTCGTCCGTTTCCAGGGTGAACTCGCGGAGTCCCCCCAACGGCACGCGGACGGCAAGGGCCCCGTCGCGAAGCTTGCGCACGGGACTGGAAAAGACCCGCTTGCCGGCCGCAACCACGTGGAAGCGTGCCGAGGACGTCGTCGGGGCGGCCCGCGTATCGGCGTTGTTGTCGATGCCGACCAGCGCGGTGAACTCGGATGCGGGGCCAGGCAAACGCACGAATAGGGCGGCCGGCGCGTCCATGTAGATCCCGTGTTCGAATCGTTTCTCGCCCATCGTGATCGCCGTGTCCCAGGCGGTGCGGTTGACGAGCACCTTGTAGCTCTGCCGGAGGACCGTCAGGCCGGCCTTCACCGGTTCATCGTCGGCGAGGGGGTGCGGCGCGGCAAAGGCCGCATCGGCCCAGGCTCCCGCGGCAGCCTTCTGCGCGGGCGTTGAATCGACAGCCGCGTGTGCCGCGGCCTGCGCCGCCAGCAGCAACCACGTCACGACGAGCGTCAGAGGGCGACGGGATTCTCTGAACCCTGGATCGCTGCGATGTCCGATCACGGTGTTTTTCTCCCTGTTTCTGGAGTTACCGGGCCGAACGCTTCGACGCGCCGGGCGATTGCCTGCAATCGCGAGAACTCGGCGGCCGGCGGCGTCGTGTCCGACACGCCGAGAATCAAGTGGTCGCCGCGGCCGATCTGTGCGAAGAAATTGTCGAGGTAGGTCTCGAACTGCGCGTCGGTCATCGATGCCTTGACCAAGGCCACCGACGGGATACCGCCCATGATCGTGATCCGGCCCGCGAACGCCTCGCGAACCTGGCCGATCGAGAGTCTCGTCATGGGCGAAGGGCAGACCGAGTCGGCAATGTCGATGTTCGACGCCAGATAGTGTTCCAACAGCCCTCGGTTCTCGCCGTCGGTGTGCGTCAGCAAGTATTTGCCTTGCCGGTGCAAGACCGCGGCGAAATCGGCCAGGCCCGGCCGGATGTGTTCGGCGAAGAACCGGGGGTGCTGGATCGCCGAATCGTAGTTGGCCCCCAGCATGAACACCTCGGCCGGACATGCCGCGGCCACGGCCAGCATTTGTCGCCAATACGCATCGATCGTATGGGCCAGGCTGCGGACCTCGTCGGGCCGATCGTGAGCCTCGAAGAAGAATGTCTCCAGGGGCATGATGTCGCGCTGCAGGTAGTGCATGGGCGAAGCGGCCGAGTGGATGCAGGCGACGACGAACCCGCGAGCGCCGATCCGCTCGGCCTCGGCCGCGTAGCCTTCGTAGTTCGGCACCGCGCGGGCATGGCGAAACAAGTACTCCAGGGCCGCATAGTCTTGGGGGCACTGGAACGGATATCGCTCGACGTGCGAAATGGTGATTCCCGCGGCCCGCATCCGGTCGTCGTAGAAGGTGACTGTGGTGAGCGGTCCGGCCGGCGTGCGGTATTCGACGATGGTCCGGTCACCCGATCGCGTCGCGTGGAAGTCCACGCCGTCGAAAACCGTGTGTACGGGCATGGTGTGGAGATTGACGATGCCCAAGCCGCGATGGACGTCATCTTCCGGCGAACGAAGGTCCTGGAAGTTGGGCACCACGGCGTGATAGCCCCAGCCCAGGTCGTCGAGCATTTCGACCAGCGCGGCGCGGCGGTAGCCGCCCGGCAGCGTGCCCGCCCGTTGGTTCGCGCGGTACCACAGATCCAGTCGCGGCACCCACGGGATGCGGTTGGTGGGCTCGGCTTCCAGCACGTCGAGCATCTGCTGTTTGTGGATCATCCGTCCGTCGGTCCCACTACGGCTTCTTGAAACGGCTTTTCAGACGCGGCGAGATCTCACTCGCCCCTCATTCCTCCCCCCCTCGTCCCTATTCCGTCTCTGCCACGCGTTCGGACGCGAGGGCCACGGCGGCAATCGCCACACCTGGGTCGGTGAAGCGGATCTCCAACTTGCCGTCTTTGAGCAACCCTTCGGGGATGGCGTAGCAGCGGGTCACCCACCATTCCTTCCTTTCAGTAGAGGGCGGACCTGTACGCACGAACTGGCCCACCACGCGCCCGTTCAGTGCGATCGCCTTGCGCCCACCCTTGGGGCCCTCCGTCAGCCGCACGAAAAGCC
>CAZFKF010000185.1:0-7828 GCA_964518805.1 uncultured Planctomycetaceae bacterium
TTTATGCGAAGGCAACCCATCAGTTCATCATTCCAAATCAACTCAAGTGCGTAGGCTCCCGTGTGTGGTGCCGGCAACTGCGGCATGGGTACAATCGCCTCGACTGTCTCCAGAGGGTCCTCTTGCGTCACACTGAAGCAAGCATTCACAAGCACAGCATTGTTCGAGAGATCGACATACCGAAGCTCCAGACTTGTCGGGCCGCGGATTTCCGTCAAACTAATGAAGGCAAAGGGAGACCCCGCCCTCATTACTTCGGCGGCGGAGAGTTGTCGCAGCCCTTCCCCAGGCTTAGCCGGCTCCTGCGCCCCTGAAGTTGTATCATCGGCCGCGGGCTTCGGTTTTCGCACGTTCAATACGTTGAACGTTCCGGCGATGATCTTCTTGCCCGAAGCCTTGTCCTGGTAGACGTGATCGGCCAGCAAGAGTGCCTGGAGCGTTGGTTTCAACACGAAAGGCTTCTCCTTCGAGTCTTCACGCGAGGACGACCACCCTAAACGGACGATCGGTCATCATCATGAATCATCTCTCTTGGGTCAACCACGCCTTAACCATTTTACCATGCCGCTCAATGGCCGCCAGAAATCTGTGGAGTTGGTGCCCGCATAGCACCAGCACCGAAAACCCCCTGTCGATACGAAGCAACAAAGCCCGACGTAACTCGTTGTCACGTCGGGCATTTCTTCAGTCGGGGCGACAGGATTTGAACCTGCGACCCCCTGGTCCCAAACCAGATGCGCTAGCCGGGCTGCGCTACGCCCCGAAATGTGCTCGCCGGGAAAGCCTGCAAGCCATCCCACCCAAGAATGACGCCCACGCCACGTAGCCGGTTCGCCATTGCTCTGTCCCTTTCGAGAGCGGAAAGGCCGTGTACTAGACGGCTTGCACCACCCTCTCGAAGAGGGAAAAGTCTCCGAGGACTCCATCCTACCGCCTCCAGGTCGCAAAGGCAATCGGGCTGAGGGATGCGGATGCTACCGCGATGACCCGATTGCCTTGTCAAACTGGAGACGTTTCGCGAGTGAGGGCTCGTTGGCAGCGAACCGCGTGCCTCTCCCAACAGACGTATCTTCTTACCCAGCACGGGCCTGCGACTCTGGGCGGTCGGAACCGCAGATGTGCTGGCGAATCCGCTCGAATTCCTCGTGGCTGCCGAAGTGGATCAGCAGTTTGCCCCTGCCGCGGGCATTGTGCGTCAGTTTGACGCGAGTCCCCAGGGCGAGGCGGAACTCCTGTTCCAACGCAGCCAGGTGCTCGCTCGTCGTCCGGCGAGAGCGGGCCTTGGCGTCCACTCGGCCGGCAACGCTCAGCGGCTCCTCATCCGCGGTCTCGATCGACTCCTGGACTAGGGCCTCGGTGTCGCGCACACTCAGTCCTTCTTGGTGAATTCGCTGGCAGAACGCGGTTTGCTCTCGCTCATCGCCCAGCGGGAGCAGGGCCCGGGCGTGCCCCTGGGAAATCTTGCCTTGGCGGAGGGCATCCTGCACTTCGCCGGGCAATTCCAGCAGGCGGATGAAATTGGCGATCGTCGAGCGGTCGAGTTTCAACCGCCCGGCCAGTTCCTCTTGAGTGCATCCGTACTGCTCGAGGTATTGTTGGAACGACGTGGCCTTTTCCAGCGGGCCGAGGTCCTTGCGCTGGAGGTTCTCGACGATGGCCAGTTCGGTCGCCAACCGGTCGTCGGCCTCGATCACCTGAACCGGCACGTCGGTCCAGCCGGCCTTTGCGGCGGCTCGCAAACGGCGTTCGCCGGCCACGAGTTGAAATCGGTCGGCCACGCGTCGGACCACGATCGGCTGCAGGAGTCCGTGGGCACGCAGGCTATCGCACAGGGCTTGCAGATCCGCCTCGTCGAATTCCTGCCGCGGCTGGAATGGATTACTCTCGATGTCTCGAAGCGGAAGCCGGACCGGATTGCCGGGCCCGGCTTCTTCGACGGGAGCAGTCCACGGGCGTCTGGAGGGCGAGCGGAGCGACGCTTCCGACGGCTCATCACCCGCTCCCGCCTCCTCTTCGTCCGCCGCGACCGCCACGTACGACGGCGAGGTCATTCGACCATGCGCGCCTTCGCCGTCGGCTAGGGCAGGTCGAGGCGTCGATTCGCCCTTGGCGGGCACGCGTCCGAGCAAGGCTTCCAGGCCGCGTCCTAGGCGTCGTTCCTTAGTCACGTTCAAGCACCTCCATGCAAAGCTCCAGGTAGGCCCGGGCGGCCCGGGACCGCGGGGCATAGTCGATGACGGATTTGCCGTGGCTGGGGGCTTCGGCTGCGGCCACGTCGCGTGGAATGACCGTGCGGTAGACGATCTCGCCGAAGAAGTCGCGGACTTCTTTTTCAACTTCCCACGAGAGTTCCAGGTAATGGTCGACCATGGTCAGCACGATCCCGCCGAACTGAAGTTGACCGGGGCTGGATTCCATCACCTCGCGAATGACCTCGATCATCTGGGCAAGCCCTTCCATGGCGAAGTATTCGCACTGGATGGGCATGAAGACTTCGGTCGAGGAGGCCAACGCGGTCTTCGTCAGACTGCCGACCGACGGCGGGCAGTCGAACACCGTGAAGTCGAACCCCGCCTGGACGCTGGCGAGCTGGTGTCGAAAACGGCTGGCCGGGATCTCGTCAATGCGGGCCAGGGCTTCCACATCGTGGAAGGCCCGGCTGCCGGGTAGCAACTCAAGGCGATTGCCGCCGATCCGTCGCAAGGCGGGCTGCAATGGGATACCGGCCGCCAAGGGGTGCGACTGGCACGGCCCCTCCCCCAAACCCGTGGTTGCATTGCACTGGGGATCGATGTCGATCAGTAGGGTCCGCGACCCGCCCTTGGCCAACGCAACAGCCAGGTTCACCGCGGTGGTTGTCTTGCCGACACCACCCTTCTGGTTAACGACGCATAGGGTCCGGCCCACAGCAGGCCTCCTTGCCTACATCGGGGGGGTTCCCCGGGAGAGTCCATCGCGGCACGGATTCTAACAAGCCGGATTGGTCGAGGGAAATGGCAGTTTCGTGAATCGGCCCCCCTTCAGTGCGTTGCGAAGCCCGCGCCCTGGCGAGACTTCAGGCAAGAACGTGGATTCAGGATTTCTCGAACGAGGCGATGATCTCGGCGAGCTTCGCCTGAATCCCGTCCGGCAGTGCCGGCGCGGGATGCTGGCCGTATTGCCGGGCCTTTTCGCGGGCCAATTGGTAGGTATCCTTGGCCCCCTGCGACTCCCAGACCGCTCGCGGCCCGCGAACCGCAAGCCGCGGCCGGACATATTCTTCCGACCGCAATCGGCTGAGTGTATGGTCCGTGGTCAGGTACGTGTCGCCGCGCGGGCCGATTTTCTGGATCAACTCTGCGGCGATCGTATCCTTGGTGACCTCGACCCCTGCGGCGATTCGCCGCGAGATGGCCGAGATCTCCTCGTCAATCAGGAGCTGCTCGTGGCTGCACGTGAGGCCCGTGGCGAACATCCCGCAGTTGACGATCAGGTCGTTGCCGGCTGCTACGGAGCAGAACTGGCTGAGGGTCTTTTCCCAGGCGCTTTGCTCGTCGTGGGCGTGGTTATCCGAATTGGGGGCCGTGGTGTGGCAGGGGACCTTATAGTAATGGGCTAGTTGGGCGCCGGCGATGCGGCAGACCGTTGTTTCGGCCGAGCCGACCAACGCCGATGCCGTTCGCATGTCCAGCGTGGTCCAGGAGTTGGCGTACAGCAGTTTCGCCCCGGGCCGCAGCAACTGGATCATGGCGATTCCGGAGAGGCATTCGGCGTTGTTCATTGTCAGAAGGCCGGCTAGCGTATACGGGGCCGTGAATCCGGCGATCGGCTCTGGCAGGATCGCCAAGGGGACGCCGGTGGGCACCGTGTCCATGACGGCCTCCAACACGCCGTGCTCCCAGAACAGCGGGCTGGTGGACGAGAGCTGGCTGATGCCGTAGACCTGCGACCGCAGATCGCCCCGGAACGCGGCCCGGGTGAGTTCGATGCAGGCCCGGTTCGTCCGGCAGTTGTCGGTCGAGTAGAAGATCGGCTTCGTGCTGTTCTCGATCACGGCCCGAACGCCGTACAAGAGCGTGGCTCTCGGCACCGGCACGTCCTGGGGCATGACCGGGATGCCGATCATGTCGATGCATTCGAGTTCCTGGCAGATCCGGGCGAAGCGTTCGACGTCGGCCACGGTAGAGGGCCGTGTCTGCCCGGTGTCGCTATCGACCCAGAACACGGCATTGTGCCCGGCCGCGATCTTCGGTTTCCGGTCGCCGAGGACGTACGCCGGCCGGCCGTTGCGATCGAAGACCTCGAACTGGGCTGGGACGCTCACCAGCGAGTCTTCCAGGCAACTGCGGGAGAACCGTACGACCGATTGGTCTGCATCGATGCAGAGTCCCTTCTTCCTGAGGAAATCGAGCATCGGAGGGTAGAGGATCTTCACCCCGCAGTTGGCCAGGATGTCGACCGTCGCCTCGTGAATCTCGCGGATTTCCTCGTCCGAAAGGACCTTGAATCGGGCAAGCTGCATGGTCGTGAATCCTTCGATACGAGCGACTTACCAGAACCAGTAGTAGAGACCGCCCAGGATGATGGCGAAAAGAAACCACCAAAGCCAGAGATTCGTCAAGATCGCTCCGCCGGAATCGGTGAGAAGCATCGAGCGGTCCCACATGCCGCGGATCACCGTAGCGCGGCTCGCGGCAGGCACGATGGTGGCCACTGCCATCACGAGCACGACCAGGATTGCCGTGGCCACGGGACTGGCCACGGCAACCGCGATGGTCAAGGCTCCCAGGCACAGGGCCAGTGCCCAGCCGAGCCAGGGCGACGTCTCGTCGCGGAGCGTCAGCATGAAGGCCCAAGAGGCCAGACTGACGGCCCCGGCCAACACCAGCGGATTTTCGAGGTTCGGGGGCAGGACGTGGATCCCCGCGTCGGCGAGGATCGACTTGGCGAGCGTAAACGGGACGGTAAGGATGGCCATCCACAGGCACGCCAAGGCGCCCTGCCGGCCCGCGCTCTTCCAGAGCGCCCCACAGAGAAAGACCACAACCACCGGAGCGGCCATGGGCGCCCAAATGTCTTGAGCGTACCGGAACAGGCTTTCCCACTTCATAACCACCGGCGCGAAGAGCGCCCCGAGGAGCAGGGCAATCCCGCCCGACCAACGGCCTACCGCAACCAGTCGCTGCTCGGACCAGGAGCGGCCCACGCCGCGTCGGACGATATCCAGCGTGACAATCGTGGAGGTCGAATTCACCAGCCCGGAGATGGTCGACATGATGGCCCCCACGATCGCCGCGGCCACCAGGCCCTTGAGGCCCGTAGGCACCAAGGCCGCCACGAGCACGGGGTAGGCTGCGTTGGAGTCTTCCAGGTTCGGATTAACGGCGTAGTAGGCCATTGCGGGGAAGCACGTTGCCAACGGCAGGAGGACTTGAAGTCCGCCGGCCAGCAGAACCCCCATCTTGGCGTGCCACTCGTTCTTGGCCGCCAGGCACCGCTGGTTGATGTACTGATTCGTGGCGTAGTACCAGACATTCGTCGAGAGGGCCAGGATGACGAAGGCCGTCCACGGGATCTCCGGGTGATCGGCCGGGGTCATGAGGCTTGCTCGCTGGCCGGTGCCCAACACCGCCTGGAAATCCCAACCGGCTGCCGCCATCCCGGCAAGGAACACGTAGAGCCCGCCGCCCATGAGCAGGATGCACTGGAGCGAACTCGTCCAGGCCACCGCCGAAAGGCCCCCGTAGACCGTGTACAAGCCGGTGAATCCAGCCAGAAGCCACACGGCCCAGAGCTTTTCGATGCCCCACATTTGTTCCAGCGCGAACCCGCCGGTGTAGAAGACCAAGGCAAAATTGACGAACACGTAGCTGGCCACGGTCAGGTAGGCATAAAGCGTCCGCGTCTGCGATCCGAACCGTTCCTCGAGGTACTCCGGCATGGTCGTGATCTGGTTGCGCACGTAGAGCGGAACGAAGATCCACAGCAGGATCGACAGCGCCGGGAACACGAGCCATTCCCAGTTCGCCACCGGCAAGCCCAACTTGTAGGCATAGCCCATCTCGCCGACGAATTGCTCGGAACTGATCCCCGCGGCGATGATCGAGAAACCGATGGCGTACCAGGGGAGGCGGTTGCCGCCGCGGAAATACCCACTCACTGAAGTCTCTTGATGCCGGCCGCTCCAGAAGCCGACGACGACCACCGCGACCAGCGAACCCAGGAAGAACAGCAGGTCAAAGGCGTTGTACATGAGGGCTCCGATTCTCAGGCACTCGCTCCCGGCCTACGCTGCGCGAGTCAACCGGACGGGGCGAATTCGGGTCGTTTGCGGAGCAAGTCCAGGCATTCGCGGACCCGCTGCTCGACCAAGGCCGCCAGTTCTTCCTCGCTGCATGCCGCAATCTCGTCTCGCTCCAGCGGCCGGCCGTAGTGGACGTGAACCGGGCCCGCTTGCGGAATTGCTGACGTGCGAGGCCAAGCGCGGTAGGCCCCCTCGATCGCGGCGGGGACGATGGGCACTCTGGCGCGTCGGGCCACCAGAGCCAAGCCGGGTTTGAAGACGCCCAGGTTGCCGTCGCGCGTGCGAGTCCCTTCGGGAAAGACCAGGACCATTTCGCCCCGCTGGAGGGCTTCGAGCGTGGCCCGAATCCCGGCCAGGGCCGAACCGTCGCGATCGATCGGGATGCCGCCCACCGATTGCAGAAGCCAGCCGAACGGAGAGAACCGGAAGAGCGTGAGCCGGGCCAGGTAGGACATCTGCCGCGGACAACCCGCGCCGATGATGGGCGGGTCGAGATGGCTCTGGTGGTTGCTCACTAGCAGCGCGCCGCCCGTCTTCGGCACGTTGGCGCGGCCCGAGTAGCGGGCGCCGAACAGGATCGACACGAAGACGCGTACGATCGACTTTGCTTGCCCGTACCAGATTCGCTGAATACGCGACCCTGCTCGCATCGACTTTGTGCTCCGCCTGCTCGTCATTCGCCCGCGAACGTTGCCTCGACTTGGATCCACTGGCGGGGAGCGAGGTCCACGGTGAAGTGGTCGCCGTCAACCGTCAGATCCGAATGCAGCCCTCCCCGAAAGTCAACTTTCCGCGCCGACGCCAGGCCGCGGAACGCCCGCAGGGTCGCTTCCGAGTACCGCCCTTCCGTTTCCAGCAGCCTCACACGAAAGCCGTTTGGCCGCCCCTCGGCACAGAGCGGCTCCCAATGTGTGGCCATCACGTTACGGGCATCGAGGTGGAAGAGCCATCCCCACGCTGAGCCCGACGCAGAATCCAGGCTGTAGAGTTCCGAGGGATGGACAATGCAGTGGATCGCGGATGCGGCCGGGTAGTTCACGTCGACTCCAATTCCGCGCCGGAACTTTCGGGCCGTTTCGCCGTGAACCACCAACAGCGAGTCCAGTTTCCGAAACCCGAAACGTCGATGATACGGAAGGCCCCCCGGAAAGACCGTCAACTTGGTCTTGGGCGACCGGATTTCGAGAAAATGCGGGGATTCGAGGTACTTCCCCTCGCAGGGCTGCGGGCACAGTCCCACACCCTGCATCAGGTCGGCAGTTTCGTCCGTCCAGGCGAAGCGGACCGCATAGTAGGACTTCCACGCATGGGGTTCGGGCATGCGTTTGATGTCCAGTTCGATCTCCAGTTCCAGAACCGGACTTCCGCGTCGCGCGATCATGGTTTGAGCGAATCGCGCGACGCGTTTCCCCGCGCGGTCAACCAGCCGCCCGCGGCTGATGACCCGGCCGACCATCGGGCCGAGCATTCCGGCCGAAATCTCGTCCACCGCCATGAGCGAGTAGTTCTCTTCGGCCTCGGGGTCGAGATTTAGTCGCGTCTCGG
>CAZFKF010000186.1:0-7809 GCA_964518805.1 uncultured Planctomycetaceae bacterium
CATGATCCCTACGCGGGGCAATCCGCCCTGAAGAAGTTCTACCTGCTGGCCCTGATGGCCAGCCTGATCCTGTTCTATGTTGCCATTCCGTTCGTGGTCGCCGGCCTGCTCGGGGCCACCGGGGCCATGCTCTACGGGATCTTCATGCTCGGCAGAATCCCAGTCAAGCTGGTGATCGTGATCGCGGTGATTGGAATCGGCATGGTTTGGGCCGTGCTCAAGAGCGTCTTCGCCAGCACCGGATCAGGGGCCTTTGGAATTGCCAAGACCGAAGCCGATTGCCCCCGATTCCATGCGGCGATCCGCGAGGTGGCCGACAAGGTGGAAACGCAGTCGGTCGATGACGTGTATCTCGCCCCGGGCTCGGAGATCGGCGTGCGCCAGGAGGGGCGCGGTCCGTTCGGCGTCTTCGGCGTCAAGCGGCGCGTGCTGACCGTCGGGGTGGCCAATCTCCGCTACTTGACCGTCGGAGAACTGAAGGCGATCCTCGCTCACGAGTACGCCCACTTCAGCCACCGCGACACGTTCTACAGCCGCTTCATCCACCAGGTGACGCTCTCGCTCGACCAGGCGCTGAGCGGCATGGGGGCTGCCGGGGGCAAGCTGAATTACATCAACCCGTTCTTCTGGTTCTTCGTGCTCTACTACCGGGCCTATAGCCTCCTAGCCGCCGGTTTCTCTCGGTCGCAGGAGTACATGGCCGACCGGCTGGCCGCCGGTCTCTACGGCAAAGACGTGTTCCTGTCGGGACTGACCAAGGTGGCCACCAACGGCGCCCTGTTCGAGACGACCGCCTACCAGAACGTCCAGCAACTCATGGCCGAGGGCAAGGCGTTCGCCAACGTCTACGATGCGTTCGCTGCGTACCGCGACGAGCAACTTACCGACGAGCAGCGGCAGAAGATGTTTCAGGAGTTCATCAATCAGAAGGGCTCGATGTTCGCCTCGCATCCCACGGTGCGCGAACGGATCGCGGCCGTCGCCACCTTCCCCGATGCTTTGCGAGTGGAGGACGCTTCGGCGTTGAGTCTCTTCGATCGCCCGGAGGAAGTCGAAAAGGAACTCAGCGACTTCATCACCGGATTCCTCGACGCCGTGCGCCGACTCCAGACGGGTGCAGCAGAGAACGTCCAGGACTGACCCCGCGGCCGCGGCCATGAACATCCTCTTTCCGAAGATCCGGCCGTCGCGGCTTCCGGCAATGCTGGCCTACGCCGGCGTAGGGGCGGTCCTCGCGGGCCTCTACGGGGCCATCCATGACGAGATCACCTACTCTATCTCTTCTGAGTATTTCACGAAGGTGAAATTCTACCAGTTTGAGTATGCCGATTTCGGATGGCCGCCAAGGGTCTTCGCGGCTGAGGTCGGCTTCCTGGCGACGTGGTGGGTGGGGTTCTTCGCCGCCTGGTTCTTGGCCCGAGTCGCGGTTCCAGCGTTCCCCCCGCGCGCCGCGTTTCTCCATATCGTGCGAGGATTTGCCATCGTCTTCGCCTGCGGCCTGGTGGCAGGTGCCGTGGGGTACGGCTATGGCGTTCTGACCGACGTCAACCGGATCGGGGCGGCGTGGAAGGACGTCGCGGAATCGTTGGGCATCAACGACGCGACCGCGTTCGCACGCGTCGCGTACATCCACAACGCGAGCTATCTTGGTGGCCTTGTGGGCTTGGTTTTCGCGATCCTCCACCTGAGAAGGCGGCGGCTCCACTAAATGCCGGGGGCTGGACACCTCGTCACGAAACACGACCGCAGCGATCCTCTTCTTGGCAGCGCCGCGAACCAGTTCCTGTGGTGGGGTTGGTGGTCGCCCGCAGAGGCCGGTCTGCGTGCGAGCGAAGTGGCTGAAACGCTGTCTAGGAAAGCGTCGTTGCGCAAACCCGCCACTTCAACCCTTGCTCGCGAAGAGTAGTCTTGAGTACTGCGAACCACGAAGGCGCCGAGCTGGCGCCAGCGCGGTTCAATCAGGAATTGAGCGCAGCATGGAGAGATTCCACAAAGACGGCACCGCCTACCCCGATCTCCTCGACGGCGTCGACGTGGGAATCGCGCTCGTGGACTCGGCGTTCACCATCGTGACGGTCAACGCGAAGCAGGCCGAGATCCTGGGCCGTGCCGCGGGCGAACTTCCCGGTCGGAAATGCTATCGCGAATTCGAAGGCCGAGAGAACGTCTGCCCCGGTTGCCCCGGGTTGGTCGCGATGACCACGGGTGCTCCCGCCCAGCGCGAGGCCGCCGGTCACCGCTTCGACGGCACCGAATACGCAGTCCGCCTGAAGGCCTCCCCGTACTACGACGGCGACGGCCGGGTCGCGGGATTCGTGGAAGTCGTCGAAGACGTGCGAGAGCAGAAGCAGACCGAGCGAGCGCTCGTGGCCAGCGAGGAGAAGTACCGGCGTTACATGCACGAAGCGCCGTTTGGGATCTTCGTCGTGGACGCGGCGGGGCGGTGCGTGGACGTCAACCCCGCCGGCTCGCAGATGACCGGCTTCAGCAGGGAAGAATTGGCCCGGATGACCATTCCCCAACTCGCGGTTCCGGAGGCGGCGGACGGCCTGCCGGATTGCTTCGCGAAACTCAAGCAACACGGGAAGGCTGCGTGCGAGACACGCATCCGCCGCAAGGACGGCGGCGTATTGGATGTGCTGATTAGCGCGGTGCAATTGACGCCCGACCGCTTCATCGGCTTCTGCCAGGACATCACGGCGCGCAGAGCGGCAGAGGTCGCCATCGAGGAGCGGCTCCGGCTTCAGACGCGACTGTCGCGGCTCGCCGACGCGGTCCCCGGGGCGATCTATGTGTTCCGGCGCCGTCCCGACGGCTCGTTCTGTCTGCCCTACGCCAGCGGCTCGATCGCCGATGCCTTCGGAGTACCCGCCGAACACCTGACGACCGATGCCATGGGCATCTTCAGGGCGATCCATCCTGCGGACGTAGAAGGTGTGAAGAAGTCCATTGAGGAGTCCGCTCGCACTCTCGTGCAGTGGCGCAAGGAGTTCCGCGCGATCCACCCAACGAAGGGCGAAATCTGGCTCGAAGGCTGCTCGGCGCCGCAGCGCGAGCCCGACGGCGGCACGGTCTGGCACGGCTTCGTCCACGACGTGACCGAACGCAAACGGGCCGAGGAATCGTTGCAGCATGCCAAGGCTGCGGCCGAAGCCGCCAATCGGGCGAAGAGTGAATTCCTGGCCAACATGAGTCACGAGATCCGCACGCCCATGACCGCGATTCTGGGCTTCGCCGACCTCCTGGACGCGCCCGACTTGTCCGGCAACGAACGTCGCGAGTTCCTCGAAGCGATTCGCAGGAACGGACGAGACCTGCTGGAGTTGATCAACGGCATCCTCGATCTATCGCGGATCGAGGCCGACCGGCTGGACCTGCGGAAATCCCCGTGTTCCTTGCGAACGATGCTGGACGAGGTTCTGTCGGTCGTCAGGCCCATGGCGGAAGAGAAGGGCCTGCGTCTCGAATTCGCCCTTGCGTCGCCACTGCCTGACACGATCAACACCGACTCCGCCAGGCTTCGCCAGATCCTCGTGAATCTGGTCGGTAACGCCGTGAAATTCACCGAGCAAGGCCGGGTCCGCGTGGCCGTGCGGGTGATCGAAAACGAGGGCGACGGGACTCGCCGTATCGAATTCTCTGTGAGCGACACGGGGATCGGAATTCCCGCCGACAAACTCAGCGAGTTGTTCCAACCTTTCACGCAAGTGGACGGATCGGCCACGAGACGCTATGGCGGCACGGGGCTTGGTCTGGCCATTTCCTTGCGGCTGGCCCAGGCACTCGGCGGCGACATTCACGTCGAGAGTCGGCTGGGTGTGGGAAGCACGTTCACCTTGACCATCGACCCCGGGCCAAGACTTGGCGAAGACTCGCATCGCACGACCGCAGCCCCCGGGGCGACGGAGAACGATCTATCCCGCCGAAATCGAGGGACCTTTCACGGCCGCGTGCTTCTGGTCGACGACGCCCCCGCGGTTCAGATCCTGATTCGCCGCACCCTCGGCAAGTACGGCTTGGCGGTGGACGTGGCCGATAACGGCCGGGCCGGATGCGTCGTGGCCGAGCAGTCGAGGGCCGAGGGGACTCCCTATGACCTGATCCTGATGGACATCCATATGCCGGAAATGGATGGCTACCAGGCCACGCGCTGGCTCCGCCAGCAGGGATGGAACAGCCCTATCGTGGCCCTGACCGCAATGGCCATGATCGGCGATCGCGAAAACTGCTTGGAGGCGGGCTGCGACGACTACCTCACCAAGCCCATCGACGGCGCCCAATTGCAGGCGATCCTGGCGAAGTACCTCCGTCGCGACGCGCCCAGCGCGGCCCATACCGCCGACTCCCGGCCGTCGTAGCTTGGCTCTCCAGAGCCGAGCCACGCGCGCGCGAATGAGGTTATGCCACCCACGCCGCAAACCCTTCCCGCTTCACCTGCCCCGCTGCCAATTGCAGCATGATTTGCTCCTGGTCATCGACTGCTGCCGCCACTTCCCAGCCGTTGAGAACCAAGAACATTTCCATCGCTAAATGCCCGATGCGCTTGTTGCCGTCGACGAACGGATGGTTGCACACCAACGAGTACGCAATCGCCGCGGCCTTCTCCGCGAGGCTTGGATGCAAATCCTGACCGCCGAAGGTCATCCGCAACTGGGCCACGCGTTCCTCAGAAAGGGGGATCGTGATCGTAGTCATGATAGAAGATCCTGCGGCCAGACGGCAATTCACACCGGCCAGAGTCGCTATTGGGGAATTATACCGCAAGCGGAGGCGGCGCGGTATCGCTCGCGCACAGCGACGGGTCAAGGTTAGCTCTCGCGGGCATCGAAGATCTTCCGACGCGCGTGGGCATTGCACGCCGCACGCACGATCCGCGCGTCGCTGCGCAGCGTGATTCCCTGATAGCCCGAATAACAGTCGGCCAAGAGCTTGCCGACGAAGCCGCCGGCCACGAGGAAGTCGTCGGGCACGGGGGCCTCGACTTCGTAGCGTGGCAGATGCTCGGGCAACTGCTCGCTGCAATGGCGGAAGGCCCGCTGCAACAGTTCGCTGATCGTGAGCTGCTGCTCTTGGACTTGCTGCTGGAGGCTCGTGATCTTTTGACTTTGCTCCGTGATGGCTCGGGCCTGCTCGACGAGCACATGCTCCCGCTCGTTCGCCTTCTGGTGCCACTCGACCCGCAGCGCTTGGCAGGCGGCCAGATCGCCGGGGATCACAAGCGTGTCGCTCATGGCGATCAGCATAGGGTTTCGTGCGAATTAGGGAAGTCCTCTTTCGATGAGATTCCAGAAATAGAACAAGGGTCTTCACACCATGCTGCCGATGTGAAGACCCTTGCATCCGATTGCCGCGCGACGAGCGGCGCTTTCCAGGCTCAGCCCGCCCGCGAGTACCGCTTGCGACGCTTCGCCGCGGGCGGGACAACGACACGGGATGCGGCAGGCACACCATCGACGCCGCCGGGATCGAGACCTGGCTTGTCGGTGCCCTCCGCGAATACTATCTTGGCCCCGGCCGGGCGGAACTGGTCGATGAGATCAAACGCCAGTTGAAGGCCGAAGCGAAAACCGGCAAGGCCGACCTCAAACGTCTGGAGAAGCGGGCCGGCGAGTTGGAGCGGGAGGTAAACCGGCTTGTCAAGGCGATTCGCACCACCGACATCCCGGAACTGGTCGAAGAGTTGGAGATGGTTCGCAGAGAGCGCCAGAGCGTCCAGGAAGCCCTCCAGAAGGCACAACGCCTCCAGGACGGCCAAGGCATTGACGACGAGGCGGAAAGCGCAGCAGACGAGCTACGGAATCTTGGAGAGCGGTTGTCGGACCCCGAGCCGGCCGTGGTCCGGAAGGTCTTCCGCCAGATGGTCCAGCGGATAGAATGCCGTTGGGAGCCGTCCCCAACAAGGGCCGTGGCCGCGGGCTGCGGACGGCCTACCGCCTCGTCGGCGGCGTGGTCTACCTCCGCGACCCGCGTTTGTTCACTTGTGCGCGTTATGCCGAAGCATAACCTACGTCGCTGGAGCATAACCTGCGTTGCTGTTTTCCAACTCCCCCATCCACCGCCCCAGGGCCATCAGCGGGAAGTAGATCGGGTAATAGTGATACCGCAGGTAGAAGACCCTGGGGAAGCCGGTGCCGGTGAATTCCTTTTCGTCCCACGTGCCGTCGTCGCGCTGGTGCTCGACGAGGAAGCGGATGCCGGCGGTCACGGCGGGATGGTCTTCGAGCCCCGCGGCCATCAGTCCCATCACGGCCCAGGCGGTCTGCGATGGCGTGCCGGGCCCTTGACCGCGAAGGCTCGGGTCGGCGTAGCTGTCGGCCGATTCGCCCCACGCGCCGGAGGGCTGCTGGTGGGCCAAGAGCCACCGGACCCCTGCCAAAACCGCCGGATCATCGTGCGGCACACCGACGCCGGTCAAACCGACCAATGTCTGCCAGGTGCCGTAGACGTAGTTCACGCCCCAGCGGCCGAACCATGCTCCGTCCGGCTCCTGCGTGCGGCGGAGATAGGCAACGGCCCGATCAACGACCGGGTCGCCCACGCGCCGCCCCAACTTGCCGAGGGCTTCGAGCACGCGCGCGGTGAGGTCGGGCGTGCTGGGATCGATCATCGCGTTGTGATCGGCAAAGGGGACGTAACAGAGGAACTGGCGGTTGTTGTTGCGGTCGAAGGCCCCCCATCCGCCATCGTCGTTCTGCATCGCCAACATCCACGTCAGCCCGCGATCGACGGCCGTCATCGTGCGGGCCATGAGAGCCACCTCCGGGTCGTGGCGCTGGATGCTGCTCTCGCGCTCGGCGCGGGTTTCCTCGCGCTCGGCGCCGTCGTCGAATTGTTCGCTCAGGGCCATGAGCACCATGGCCGTGTCGTCGGAGTCGGGATAGAAGTCGTTGTGGTACTCAAAACACCAACCGCCCGGCTTGGCGGCGACCGTTTCGCACCAATCGCCGGGCCGGGTGATTTGTTGGTCCACGAGCCAGGCGCGGGCGCCGATCATGGCTGGATCTGCGGCATCGAGGCCGGCAGCCGCAAGAGCCCGCACGGCAATCGCCGTATCCCACACCGGCGACTTGCAGGGTTGCAGGCGGATCGAGCCGGATTCGCTGTCTTCGAGGATCAATGCCTCCAGTTCCCGGCGGCAGGACGCCACCTCGGGGCTGTCGTCGTCGTAGCCCAACGCGCGCAGGGCAACGAGGCTGAAAAGGATCGGCGGGAAGATCGCTCCCAGGCCGTCGCTTCGCTCGAAGCGCCGGAGCATCCACTGCGTGGCTTTGCGGATCGCCCTTCGCCGCAAGGGCAACAGCCGCCACCGTTGGCAAAGCTTCAGGAGCCGGTCCACGGTTCGGAAGAAGCGGTCCCAACTGAGAATGCCCGTACCGCCGGGAAGGCCGGGGCAGCGCAGCGCAGGCCAGTCCTTCGGTGCTTTCAGGAACAACTCACCGATGCCTTGGTCCGGCGTCAGCCGCCGCACGGGCTCAAGCGCGGAGATGATCGACAAGGGGACGATGATCGTTCGCGACCACGTGCTCACGGCGTACAGGTTGATGGGGAACCACGTGGGCAGGAGGACGGCCTCGGGCGGCACCGCGGGGCAGAGCCGATAGGGTATCTGGCCCAGCATGGCCAGAAAAAATCGCGTGTAGCTGTTGACCGCATCCGCGCCACCATGGGCACGGATCGCCCGGCGGGCACGGACCATGTACTCCGCTTCCACGTCGTGCCCGGTAAGTTTCAAGGCGAAATACGCCTTCACACTGCCGCTGATCTCGACGCCCCCGCCCGGATACATTGCCCAGCCGCCATCGGGCAACT
>CAZFKF010000187.1:0-7698 GCA_964518805.1 uncultured Planctomycetaceae bacterium
AAACCCGCCTTGATCGCATCGAGAATGGACTTCGGCACGGCATTTCTCCTTGCCGGTCTCGAGCCAAGCGACGACGCCCAGAGTCAGCGCCTCTTTCCGACCCAGACCAACCAACACATGGGACAGGCGAACCCCCACCCCATGGCGGTCTTAGAACAGCATGACAGCCGCCCAATATGCCAGCATTGCTAGCGATTGTCAAGCAAATTCACCACAACGCTAAGAATTTGACAGGGAGACCTCCTGGGCAGCTCGCCGAACGCGCTCTGCGTCCAAAGGTCCGTTTCGGCCATCGCGACATACAGCCCCGCGAAGCGCGATATAGTCGGGCCTTAGCGCTGCGACCGAGGGAATTGTCTCGAATGCCAGAGAACCGCCCACGACAGCCAACATACCCTCTTGATGCACGGCGATGACAAACGCAGCCAGCCGATCCAGTGACCATGCCTCCAGGAGACTACCACGCGACTTGTCAAACGTGTCCACGAGCACGGCCTGACATCGCAACCGCTTCGCTTCACAGAGGATGCGATCAGGCTCAGGGGATTCTGCCGCGGCTGCGTCGGCATAGACCACGGCCACGGGCCCCACCTTCGGCCCCAATCGCCGAACCAGCACGCCCCAGCGCTCCGGCCAATCGGGCCAGTTCCCGCAGCCAGCCATGCCAACCTTGGCATAGCTTACCCCGCACGGAATCGCCACGCCTCCTATCCCTCTGAAGTCGCGCAATTCCCCCAGGGCAACACTCACACGTACTTTTCCTGCCACGGCCTGCACGACTTCGACAACCGCGTCAGGCCCAGCCGCACCGAGCGAACCTCGGGCGGGGTCTTTGACGTCGATGAGATCGGCCCCGGCCGATAGGGCGTCTCTCGCTTCAACCGCATTCCGGACGCTAATCAGAAGTCTGGTCATTGACGGATGGTCTTCTTGGGGGCCGATTCGCGCACGGCAAGCGCTCGCCAAACGGATGGCCAAATCCTCGGGTTTCGAAGCGCCATGTTACGTTGCGTGCCGCCGCCGCGGCAAGCCGCGCGCGGTGGATTACGCCGCGCCCGCCGAGCTGAGGTGAAGAGGCCGGAGAAGCCTCGCACGGATTCAGGCACCCGCCCCACTAGGCAAACTAAAGCAGAACCCCTATCATGGGTATGCTTTGGAACGGTGTCGCCGCTGGCGACGCGAGGTCGAAATGGGTGCCTTCCCCGGGCTCTTTTCTTCGGAGCGGAAAGGCTCGTCCCGGTTGCAGTCTCATAGGTCGTAGCGGTCGCTGTAGCTTGCTGTGTCTCACGCCAATATCACCACGCCAGAACGACTAGCCGCCTTTTGCGAACAATTGGCGCAGGCCAAACAAATTGCCTTTGACACTGAGTTCGTGGCCGAACGCACCTATCGCCCGGTGCTGTGCCTGGTCCAGGTGGCAGCCGACGGAGAGTTGGCGCTCATCGACCCGCTGGCGATCAAGGACGTGAAACCGTTCTGGGAAGCGATTGCCGCGCCGGGCCACGAGACCGTGGTCCACGCGGGCCGGGGCGAACTGGAGTTTTGCCTGCAGGCCGTGGGGCGGCCGCCGGCGAATCTGTTCGACGTGCAGATCGTGGCTGGATTGGTGGGCGTCGAGTACCCTGCCGGATATGGCACGCTGATCTCGAAGCTGCTCGGCGAGACTCCCAATAAGGCCGAGACGCGGACCGACTGGCGACAGCGGCCCCTGTCGCGCCGCCAGATTCAGTACGCCCTGGACGACATCCGCCATCTCCCCGAGATTCGCAACCGGCTTCGCGCCAAACTGACGAGGCTCAACCGCCTCGCTTGGGTCGGCGAGGAGATGGCGGCCTGGCAGGAAGAGGTCCAATGGGCCTTGTCGCAGGAGCGTTGGCGCAGGGTGTCGGGGAACACGGGGTTGACGGGCCGAAGTCTGGCCATCGTGCGTGAGTTGTGGCGATGGCGCGAGGCCGAGGCCCAGCACCGCAACTGCCCCGTACGGCGCGTGCTTCGCGACGACCTGGTCGTCGAGTTGGCCAAGCGCCAGACGGCCGAGGTGAAGCGGATCGAGGCGGTGCGCGGGCTGGACCGTGGGGATCTGAAGCGGCAGATTCCGAAGATCGCCGAGGCGATCCAACGCGGGCTGGACCTCGATGAGGACGACTGCCCAACGAGCGTGCGTCACGAGAGCACTCCGCAACTGTCGGTGCTGGGGCAGTTCCTGTTCGCGGCCCTGGGGAGCGTTTGCCGCCAGATGGAAATCGCTCCGACCCTGGTCGGCACACCAAACGATATCCGCGATTATGTAGCCTATCGAATCGGCAAACCCGGCTCGCGGCGCCCGCCGCGGCTGGCGCGCGGCTGGCGCGCGGAAGTGGTCGGCAACCTGTTCGACGATCTGCTTTCAGGCAAGCTGCGCGTGCGCGTGGGAGATCCAAGTTCGGAATCCCCGTTGGTGTTGGAGCCGGTTTGAAGGCGCGGCCGCGGTTCGGGCCAAGTTGGCAATTCGATGGGGACGGGGTTGGAGGCCCGGCCTACGGGCATTCTAACGGCGGCGGTCGAGCCACGTGTCCCCGAAGAACAGCGATTCCGGGAACTGCGTCACCGCCGAAGAGGTACCGAGCGGCAGGGATGCGCTGACGGGCGAAACGCCGCTCGGCGATGGCTGAGACGACGGTGCCCGGAAGTCGCCAGGGGCAGGTGGCTGGGGCGGCGTCGAAGGCGGACTGGTTGGCAGGTCGCCGATCCGCTCGGCCCGCTTGTCACCGGTGTTGCTCGGAGCCGTTGCGGCGGCGGGCTGGACCGGTGCCGGAGTTGTTGCTGAAGGCGTTGAGGCAGGCGGAGCCGTTGCTGCGGGGGTTGCGGCAGTCGAAGCCTGGGCCGCGGGCGTCGCAGCAGCCGAAGCGACGGGCGCCTTGGCGGCAGGTGGGACTGCGGCCTGGTCCTTGGCCTTCGCGTCTGGTTGGGCCGCGGTCTGGCCGGCATTCTTGGCGTCGGTGCCGGCTGGCTTTGCGGCCGCGGGCGACTCCTTGGGTTCGACGAAGAACGCCTCGTCGGCCACTGCGACCGCGGTGCGGTTTCCGTCCTCGGGCAGATCGATCAGCGGGATACGCACCTTGCTTCCGGCGAACGTGGTGCCGCGATGGATGGTGCCCCGCTGGAACGGACCCGCTCCCAAGACCCACAGGGCCTTAGTGTTGCTCTGTTCGGTCACCGAGCCCGACTGCCACACCGGGCGGCCCGTCTTCTTGTTGTACGCAAACAGCGAGATCTTGGCCACGGCACGCTGATCGGTCTTTTTGGCAAAGGCGATTTCCGGGATCTGGTTGGGGACCGCGGCTGCGGCGCCAATCGTGGGAAGCGTTGTGGGCGGGATTCCGAAGAGCAGGTCGTTGTGATCGGTGCCAATGGCGCCGGCCCGAATTTCGAGGACGTAATCGGCGTCCTCGCGTTTGTCTTTGAGGATTGCGCCGCTCGCCAGCACGTGCTGGCGCACGGCGCTGACGACGTACGTGTTGTCGGTCACCTGCTTGATCGGCGCGTCATCGACGAACACCGTCTTCCCGGCCAAGGATGCCAGGTTGAGCCGGCTTACGGCCCGGTCGATGGAATCGGTGATCAGCAACTGCTCGGTGGCCGTGCGCGCGGTATCCGTCCATTTGGTGGTCCCGCAACCGGAACACGCCATCCCAAGCAACAAGATGCCGATCAAACCGCTCGCGCGCATGGATTCCGCCTTGAACCGCCCCCCACGCACCACGCCGCAACTCCGCCGCCCGGGAACCCGGGCTTCGATTGGGCGAAGCGGGCGGGGATTATAGCCAAATCGAGCCGGGCGAGAAACATGCATTTCGCGGATCGCCACCGCATTTTGGCGTCTTGAGAACATCGTGCCATTTTGGCATAAACCGCATTCATGTAAAGACTTAAGGTACAATCGCAACTGAACACCTGCTTTTCGGGGCAGCCTGCCCGCGGGGGTATCGCCGGTCGATTGCCGCATCGTTGCATTGCGTTGCGCGAGTCCCTATAGTGGGCCCATGCGCCGCGGCACCCGCCGGTGGTTGCATTGAAACAAACCACATTGCTTGGGAGACAAACATGTTCCGCACCCGTCACGCGATTGCCCTGTTGGGAGCCATGCTTGCCAGTCCTTTGGGGTGGGCGAGCGGCTCGTTGGCCGATGACCATCCCGATCTGGCCCCGTCGCACTCGGTCAAGCCGGAGTTGTACGCCACGGGGTTCGAGTTCGCCGAGGGCCCGGCCTTGGACCGGGAGGGGAACCTCTTCGTGGTCAACTACCGCGGCAACGGCAACATCGGGCGAATCGCCGCGGACGGGACGGCCAAGGTGTTCTGCGACCTTCGGGCCCTGGCGCCGGCGGGCGAGCGCAAACCCCAGGCCAACGGTTTGAAGGTCGATCGCCAGGGGCGTTTGCTGGCCAGCGACGCCGGGGCAGGGCGCCTGCTGCGGATTGCGGCCGACGGGAAGAGCGTCGAAGTCCTCGCCGAAGCGTGCGAGGGGAAGCATTTCGACGTGATCAATGACGTGGCCCTGGATCTGGCCGGCAACATTTTCTTCACGGACCCCGGCGACTCCGACGCGAAGAAACCCACCGGCTCGGTCTACCGCTACGACGACCGGACGCACAAGGTCACGCGGCTCGATACGGGTCTGGCGTACCCGAACGGTTTGGCCGTGACGCCCGATCAGAAGCACTTGTGCGTCGACGAAAGCGGGCGGTTTCGCGTGAACTTGTACGATCTGGCGGCGGATGGAACCGTGAGTAACCGTCGCGTTCTGATCGATTTCCCGAAGAAGCCCGAGGGCCAGTTGAGCGGCGGCGAATTCCTGCCAGATGGGATGATCTTCGACGCCCGGGCCCGGCTCTACGTTGCCATGTGGGCCGGAGGCGTGATCAACGTAGTGGAAGTGCCGTCGGGCAAGCTCATTCGCCAGTATGACGCGGGCGGCAAGCTTTCGACCAATTGCCATTTCCACGGAGGTTTCTTGTATACGACCGTGGCCTCGAAGGAAGCCGTGTTTCGACTCAAGCTTGGCGTCCAGGGCTTTGACTACAACGGCAAGCCGTCGGATACGAAATGAGGGATGAACGATGAACGATGAGACGGGGACTTCGGATCGGGATATCGAGCGGCTGGCCGAAGGCATCGAATCGATCAAGCGGAACCTGAGGCGGCTGATTGTCAGCGTTTCGCTGATGTTCCTCGCGCTGATCCTGACGGTGTCGGCCGTTTTCGGTAACCTGGTCAACTTCTTCGGCGGCGACACGATGATGTGGGGCGGCGCCACCGCCGGAGCGGCCTTGCTGGGGTTCGTGATCGGCTGGTTTGCGCGGCGAAAAGTGTAGAACAGGGGCGAAACCGCAATCGGCATGACGACGCGTGTGCGACAAGCGACTCGTTTGGACGACGCCGCGCCCGTTCAACGCTTCGCTTGCGGTTTCGCAGGAGGCCCTCATGATCGCCGGCTATCACCTGGTTTGGACCGCGTACGGATGGTGGCTGCCGAACGACCCCCGCGGGAGCACGTCGCGCGAGGGCCGGTGCGCGTCGATTGCCGGCCTGGGCGAACTTCACTACGGACGGAGGAAGAAACAGCCGGCCGGTCGCGTCGTGCGCGAGTTCTATGAGGCGGCGAGATCGCAGTTGCGGCACGCGTTGTTGACCTTCTCGGACCCGGAAACGGCAACAATTGGCGACGCCTTCGGCGATGTTGTCCGCCGACGAAGCTACACGTGCTACGCCTGTGCGGTGATGCGCGATCACGTGCACGTCTTGATCCGCAAGCGGGAGATCCAGACCCATGAGGCATGCAAACGCGAGACTCGTCGTCGCCTGGACGGCGATTTTGGTGGCGACCGTGACGGAATTCGCCGGCGGAACAGAGTCGGGGACGAAGGCCCCCCCCGTGCTGGCCAGCATTCGCGTGCGCAATCCGACGGCTTGGCCCGGGCCGGCGGTGATTGAAGTGCCGGTGGGCCATCTGGCCGCACCCGGGCTGATCGATTGGAACGCGGTGCGCTTGGTTGCGGACGACGGCCGCGACGTGCCGTTTGCGATCCACGAAGGATGCCCGCACTGGAAGGCCCGCCTGATCGCCCCGGTCGCAACGCCGCGGCCTGAGGACCTCTTGGTATTCCATGGCACGGCGCCGAAGGACACGTGGCGCAGAATCGACGTCGTTGCCGGCCCACGCCGCGAGCCGTCGGCGCTGAGCGAACAGGCCGGAGGGATCCAGGTCTCGTACCCGGACTTGCAGGCGACCATCGAGGCGTCGACGGCAGCGATTTCCCAAATCACGGCGTACGGAGAGCCGCTGCTCGACCGGCCGCTTTCCATCGCCTTCTTTCGCACTTCCGGCAGTCCCAGCGCCCAGAAGCCGCTGAGCCCTGTGCGGGTCCGCCTGGCGGCGAAGTCGTCGACGGCGGCTATGACCGAACTGGATTTCGTGATCGAGGCCGATGAGCGGCTCTCGATGGCGGTGAGCTATCGCATTCACGCATGTGGGCTGGTGGAAATCTGGTCCGACGAGCGGCCGTGGCAAGGCGTCTCGCCGTGGGTCGAGCGTTCGGCGCAGTTCAAACTGCCGCTGGCGGGTCAGCCGGAACCGCTGGTGGAACTACTCAACCGGGCCGCGTTCTATGGCTTCAAGGACTACGCGGCGGCGGTGACACACGCGGCGGCGATGCACCGGGGCAAGCGGGCCGCGGTGCTCGAACTCGGCGAAGAGACGGCCAACGGGCGACGCTGGAACCGCCGGCTTTTCGTCGTGCCCGCCTCAAGCGGCTTGCAAGCCGTCGCCCTGGCCGAGATGGCCGATCGCGGCTGGATTGTCGATCCGGTGCCAATCCGCTGCCCGTTGCCGCACGGCGAAGTGCGGATCGCGCATCCCGCAGGCGCCGAAGTGCCGGCCCGCGTGCTGGCCGAAGCGATTCGCAAGAAAGGCGTGGCCGTAGCGTGTGCCTGCGGCGCCAAGGAAGGGGCGATCGCGCTGCGAATCGCCGACGCGAAGGACGCACCGGGCGTTGAGGGGGACGGCTTCGAGGTCCGCAAGCTCGCCCAGGGCGGTGCGGTCGACATCGTGGCCCGCACGCGATTCGGGCTGATGCAGGCCGCGTGTCGCGTGGCCGAACACTTGGCCCACTCCAAGGAGCCGGCCGGCCTGCCGCTGATCGCCAGCAACCCGGCCGTGGCGATCCGCGGGGCGGGGTTCGGCGGCGGCGACTTTGAGGTCGATTTTCCCTACGGCGCCGACTCGGAATGGGAGGCGGCCTTCGAGGAATTCATCGGCAGCGGGATGAACGTCATGGCCGACCTGGGCATGTGGAGCAACTGGAAGATGCCGGTCTCCTTCCGCGGGATGCCCGAGTTGCAGTCGTCGGCGCCCGACGCGTACGACGAAGTGAGCGGCGCGAAACTGGCCGAATTGGCGGCCCATCGCGAGCACGGCCTGAAACTCTTGCGGTTCCTCCACGACCGTGGGGTGAAGGTCTGGCTCTGGCTTCCGGTGGGTTGCGTGCCGACGACCTACGCCCAGAAGCATCCCGAGGCGATGGCCCCCGCCCCTGCCCGTTGCCCGTGTTTCACCCATCCGCTGTACGAGCGATTCCTCCAGACGTTTCTCAAGGAGTTGATCGAGACCTATCCGATCGACGGGATCGTGATGATCCGCGACGACAACGGCGGCCTCTGC
>CAZFKF010000188.1:0-7666 GCA_964518805.1 uncultured Planctomycetaceae bacterium
GTTCCACGACCCGTTCGTAGGCCTGGTCGGTGCGATAGTCGTTAATCAAGAGGATCGCCTGCGGATTGGCCTTTCGGGCGCGGTCAAAGCATTCGCGAACGAGTTCCATGCGGCCCGTCTTCTGCCACATGGCGCTGACCTTGGGAGAACTGCGTTTGGAAAACTCGTCGCGCTCGAAATGGGCCGCCTCGTTGACCCCGTCGCAACGGTCGATCAGACCGGCGAAGTGAGTGACACAGTCGTCGATCCGCGCCATCAGCAAACGGCGGATTTCCTCCGAATCGTCGGGGAGCCACGCCGGATCGGCGAAGTTCCACACCAACGGATGTCCTTTGGTCGAAATGCCCTGCTGCTGGCACCACTTCGCGACCTTGTCGGTGCGCGCATGTTGGGGCTCGCCGCGTCGCGGCTCGTAAGCGGGCCAGTAGAAGGGAAGCGTCGCGTAGTTCAGCAACTCCGCGAACCGTTGCCGGTAGGCAGCCTCGTGATCCGGATCCTTCAGCCTGCCCCACGAGAAGATGTTGGCGCCGAAGAGAAACGCGTGCCGCGTCTGCTCGATGCTCACCTTGACACCCGCGACCGGCTTGCCCGCGGCGTCGATCACATGCAGCGCGGCGTCGGCCTTGCGGTGCCGATCGATGCGTGCATCGGCGCCAGCAAGCAGGTCAGCCTCCGAGGTCTCCGCAGCCGCAATTGGCGAGGGCAGCCCAACCCCCCGTGTCAGGATCAGCGTGGCCGCGGCAAGGCATATCACCTTCGTGGGCTTACCCATCGGTTGTTCCTCCCTTCGGGCTGACTCTCTCGACGATGCCAACATAGCAAAGTCCAGGTGCGCGAAGCAAGAGGCTGCCGGCGGGTGGAGAAGCCGGGGGGGCACGGTCGATCCCGGACGCAGCCAAGAGTCTGGCCTTCGTCGGGACTTGCGGCTAGGATGTTGTTCGTCGCGTCCCACAACTCCAGCGAAAGGACGGTACCGTGAGAACGATTGTACGCGTGGGCATGTTGGCGGTTGGCCTGACCTCTCTGGCGTTCTTGCGGACTCGGGAGACGAACGCCGAGCCGCCCGTGAAGGCAAATGCGCAGGCGATTGAGGATTGGCGCGCAGCGCGGTTCGGCATGTTCATCCATTGGGGACCGGTGAGCCTGACGGAACAGGAGATTAGCTGGTCGCGTGCCAACTCGAATCCGAAATGTCCGAACAAGGGGCCCACGCCGGTCGCGGTCTACGACAGCCTGTACACGAAGTTCAACCCGACGAAGTTCGACGCCCGGCAGTGGGTCGCCATCGCCAAGGCAGCCGGAATGAAGTACGTGATCTTGACCGCCAAACACTGCGACGGCTTCTTGCTTTGGGACTCGAAGGTCGACGACTACAACATCATGCACACGCCGTTCAAACGGGACGTGTGCGCCGAACTCGCCAGCGCCGCGCACGAGGCGGGGATGCGAATCGGCTGGTATTTCTCGCCGATGGACTGGCGCGATCCGGAGTTTCGCACGGAACGCAACGCGGCCTTCGTGACCCGGATGCAGGGAGAGATCCGCGAGCTCCTGTCGAACTACGGCCGGATCGACGTGCTTTGGTTCGACTGGGACGGGGGCAAGCCGATGTACGATCAGCCGGCCACGTACGCCTTGGTGAGAAAGCTCCAGCCTGAGATCATTCTGACCAACCGGCTGGACCTCGGCGAGGGGAACAGCGATCGCCAGATCCTTTCGCCGCATGCCGATTACTACACGCCCGAGCAGTCCATCGGCGGCTACGACGATCAGCGCCCCTGGGAATCGTGCATGACGATCTCGCGGCGGGGCCAGTGGGCCTGGGGCGGTTCGAGCGACGGCGTGAAGACGCTGGCGGAATGCATGAACATGTTGATCCGCTGCGCCGGTGGGGACGGCAACATGCTGCTGAACGTCGGGCCAACGCCCTCCGGCGAAATCGCGCCGGAGCAGGTCGGGCGTTTGAAGGAGATGGGCGCATGGCTCGCGAAATACGGCGAGAGCATCTACGGCACGCGCGGCGGCCCCTTCCGGCCCGGCCGGTTCGGCGTCTCCACGCGCAAAGGTCAGACGATCTATCTGCACGTCCAGCACTGGCCTGGCGAGGCGCTTTCGCTTCCGGCAATTCCGGCCAAGATCGTCCGCGCCGTGGCTCTGACCGGCGGGACGGCAACCGTTAAGCAGACCGACGAGGACATCGAGATCCGTCTGCCAGCAAGCGACCGGCAAGCGATGGATACGGTGATTGCGTTGGAGCTGGATCGTCCGGCGGCCGCCATTCCGGCCGTGGCCCCGCTTCTGGCGTCGCAATCGTTGGCGACCGGCAAGAAGGCCACGGCCTCGAACGTCTACCACAAGATGGCGGAGTTCGGTCCGGAAAAGGCGTTCGACGGCAATAGCGAGACCCGTTGGGCGACCGACGCCGGCACCAAGTCGGCCTGGCTGGAGGTGGACCTCGGCAAACCGGCCTCCATCGGCCGGTGCTTCATCGAGCAGGCCTATCCCGAGTTGCAGCGGGTGCGGAAGTTCGCCGTCGAGTACTGGCACGACGGGAAATGGCTCCCCTGTTATCACGGAGAGAATCTCGGCCCAGCGCTCGAGGCTGCGTTCCCGCCGGTGACCGCGCAAAAAGTCCGCTTGAACATCACGGAAGCCGCCGATGGGCCGACGATTTGGGAATTCGAGCTGTATTCTCCCAAGTAATCGCCTCCCAGGCCCCCGGGGTTAGCGCACCTGGATCAGCATCGCGCCGTCGCCGGGGATCGTCAGTTTGATGCCCTCTCGGGTCAACTGGCGAACGTCCAACGGGACAGGGGACTCGTGCCGAACGCCGGTCGAGGTGGTGACCGCCGCGGCGGCCGCCTTGGCCGGCGCGTCCAGCGGACAGGGCAGCTTGTGCGGGTGCAACACGCAGTTGACCTCGTGCGGGCCGGGGTCCAGGTTCACCAGCAACAGATACGCCTCGCCCGGCCGGCTGTAGACTGCCGAAGCGCAGCGGGCCTGCGACAGGCGAACCGCCGGGTTGCGCCAGTCGGCGAAGCGGTACGAGGTCACGTCGCCCAGCGGTTTCAGCAGGGGCAAGAGCGCGAACGTCTCGTCGCTGGCCGGCCAGGGGGTCGCGTTGCCCAGGAACGCTTCGAGGGCGAACAGCCGGTGGAGCCGCTGCGGCGAGTTGGCGTCGAGCACGCCGTAGCTGATCACGCCCCGCGAGACCGCCCCGGCCAGCGACCACTCCAGCGGCAACTCCGCGAGGTCCGGGGCGCGATCCGTCCATTTCTTGTAGCCCCACTCGGTCGCCACCACGTAGTCGGCGAAGTTTTCGGTGGCGTACATCGGCGTCGTGGTGTTGTGGACAATCACCAGGCCGGTCGGGCCCACGCGGTTCCGCGTCCACTCCATCAGGTCCAGCAGGCCGTCGATGTCCCAATGGGCCTTGGCCGGGGCCACGCAGTCGCGGCCCGTTTCGTGCGCCGGGTTGCAGCAAAGCAGCGCGACGTTCCAGTCGTAGTAGACGCCGTCGAGCGAATGGTTCTTGAGCACGCGGTCAATCGAGAATTTCAAGTAGTCCAGCCAGCCCGAGCGGAGGCACATCTGCACGCCGAACTCGTGGTTGGGGCGGTAGAAGTTGTGCTGGAGGTCTCCCTTGCGATTCTTTCGCCCCCATTCTTCGCCGTGCTGCTGGAACTCCTTGGTGCTGGGATGCAGCTCCTTGTTCGAGAAATACGTGGCGGTGCGGATGCCGGCGCGGCGGAAGTCGGCGAGGACCTTATTGAAGCGGTCCATGTCCGGGTAGGGAGGGTACGAGCCGTCGCGCCAGAACAGACCGTCGTCGTAGTAATCGCCGTCGTTGTGGCAATGGACCGTTTGCATCCCCTTCCGGGCCCAGCGCTGGATCTCTTCGGTCGAGACCCAGTTGCCGCGATTGCGGTTGAACGAGGCGTGCAGCCACGGTTTCTGCGCGCCCGCCTCGCGGATCGGGAAGGCCACGTAGAAATCGAAGACGCTTGCCGGGGCCAGTTCCACCGCCGCCTCAGGGCTCCAAAGCGGCGAAATCGACAGGGCCAGCCCGGCCGGCGAGGCACTCGGCCGCAGCAGGCATTGGCCGCGGCCCCGCTTGCCGGCCCATTGCAGGTCCCACTGCGAAAGATCGGAGCTTGCGAACCACTCCAGCCCCTCCACCCCGGCGTCCGCAAAAAGCATCGACCGCGGAAGGTAGGGCGTCTTCACGATGGGGTCCGACGGATGGTCCAACCTGAGCTTTCCCCAGGAATTGCTGCCAAACGAAAACGGCGGGGCCCCTTCTTCCTCGGTGCGCCCGTCGCGGTAGCCATAGTCCGACAGGCTCGGGGCCAGCGTAGCCGCCACGGGACAGACTTCGCGCACACGAGCCCCGGCCGGAGCGAGAATCTCCTTGCGGATCTTGATGTATCCCCAGCGGTACTCCAACGTCGATCGGACGCGATACGGCGAAGCCGTGCCGCCCGGCCCTTTGAGCGCGCCTTCGACGGTCACGACCTCTCGGAGGCCGTCGCGGCGGTGCGCGACGCGGGGCGCTGCGTCGTGCAGATCCGAGAGCGCGGCGCCGCGGTCGTCCCGGATGCGCGTTTCCAAGGGCTGGACGAGCAAGTTGGCGGCCTTGCCGTGCGTCAACGCGATTCGCGAGATCACGCCTCCCCGCTTCAAATCCTGTTCGATCGTATAATAGGGGGTGCAGAGCCGGAGGATGCCCGCTGTGTCGTCGCGTTGCACCGAGTATGCCTGGGGCCATGTCTTCGCGAGCTTGGCCGCCGGCTCACCGGCCAACGCGGCGGCCGCGAAGCACGCGAGCAGACACGGCGCGATCGTTCGCAGTCCCCTGATCGCGTTCCAGCAGTAATGGACAGATTCCCTGGTCCGATAGGGACGATTCGTCTTCATGGCTTATGGGACCTCTCGATGACAAAGGGGTGCAACGTTCCAGACTCCAGATTGCCTAGCCGGGATCGTGGGCCGCAAAGTTGAGCATGTTGCGCAACAGCCGTTCGGCGACCGGAGTGCGGCCCAGGTTCTCCCGCACGAGCAGGTTGTTCAAGATCCAACGGCCCGAACCCAGCCGGTACACGGCCACGTGGAGCCCGGAGGCGTAGTTCGCGCTTAGCCGGTGGGCGCCGCAGACGGCCTCGGCCGGCGGATCGAGATCGGCCGTGGACTCTTCCTCAGTGAATCCGCGGCTTACCGTATAACAGCGGAGGAAGGCGTGCTGGGGCAGGATCTCGCGATAGAACGTGGGGTCGAGGATCCCGCCCGACGGCAGGCCCTCGAAGATCGGATGGTTCTTGGCCCACATGTCGGCCCGATAGTACCCGCCAACCCAGTTGATCGGAGCGTAACGCCCTTTGCCTTTCAGCGGGAGCCAGCGGATCGGGTCCTGGCCGTCGCTGAAGACGCTGGGGGCCAGGAGCACGGCGGTCGCCCCACCCGCCACGTGCCCCGCGAGTTCCGCGAAGGCCGCCGCGCCGCCGGGCGCCGGCGGCTTGCCCGAGGCCAGGATCACCGTGCGGCCGGGCGGGGCACTCGCCGCAAAGGGTCGCGCTCGGATGCCGTTGGCGGCCAGCCACCGCTGCACGTCCGCGTCCTCGCCCCAGAGGGCGATCTCGCCGGCCACGCCCGGCATCGCGGCAGCGTCGGTGACGTACAACTCGGTCTCGCCGCCTTGCGGCGCTCCGCCTTGGAGCAGGGTGGCCAGGAATCGGTATCGGCCCGGCGGGCCGTTCAGCGGAAGGTCGCCCGCGAACACCGGCTGGGCAAAGGGCGGCTCTTGCTTCTCGCCGCGCTGGGGGATTTCAATCGTGACGGTCCGCTCCCAGATCGGCAGCGACTGGGGATCGATCACCCGGAACCGGGCCGGGTACTTGCCGGGCCTCAACTTGTCCTCGTTAACGAGCACCGCCTCCAGACGAACGCTTCGGCCCCGATAGACGTTGACCGGTTCGGCGAACAACGACCACCGCAGTGGGGCCGTCAGCTCGAAGGTGACATCCAGAAGGCCGGGCTTCAGTTCGCGGAAGAGATTGGTTGCCGAGGCGCCCTGGAAGGCGGCCTCCGTGATCGCATGCGTGCTGCTGAACGCAACCAGATGCGGATTGGCCCGCAGGGCATTAATCCCGATGCGGTGCAGCTTCACCAGGTTGGCGTCGCTTTCCAGGAAGAAGTCCTCCGGGCGGGGCCAGATCCGGTCCAGTCGCCACAGTTGCCAGTCGGCGAGGAACTTGTCCATCTGGCGGCGGAAGTAACGGGCGTCGTCGGCCTGCGTCTTGCCCTGTTGCTCGTAGTGCCGCAGGGTCCGCGGCAGGTCGACCGCGCCGCACTGGCCGTACTCGGAGACGAACAGCGGGTGCCCCTGCCCCTGGAATGCGATTCCGGCGGCCATCCCGCTCCACAGTCCGTCGCCGGTGCCGCTCGTGCGCATCGACCGAAGCAGTTCCGCGCTGTGCGGGACGGGCGGATAGCCGTGGATGTCCTGCAGGTCGCTTTCCCAGACGTGCGATCCGGGATTGCTCAGGCTGGGCGTGGTCAGATCGCCGTCGAATCGCCCGCTGTTGAGAATGCACATCCGCGAATCGTCGAGCCACCGCACCAGATCCAGCGAGTCGACGCCGATGCGGAAGATCGGGTCTCCGGAGCCGATTTCATTCAACAGCCCCCAGGCCACAATGCTCGGGTGGCTGCGATCGCGCAGCAAGATTTCGCCCAGCGATCGCTGGTAACGCCGTTTGAGCTGCGGATTGTCCTGAAGCTGCCAGCTTCCGTAGTGTTCCTGACAGACCATCACGCCCAACTCGTCGAACACGTCAAGCTGCCGGGCGATCGTGCCGCCGAAGGCGATCCGGCAGAGATTGATCCCCGCCGCTTTCATGTTCAGCACGTCGCGGCGGAACATGTCGGGATCGAGCGGGACGGTGTAGCCGGCCGGATACTGGGCCAGGTGGATGTTGCCGTGCAGGAAGATCCGCCGCCCATTGAGACGGAAATAGCCGTCGGCGAAGCGGAAATCGCGGAACCCGCAGCGAACCGATTGCTCGTCGAACGCCGTCTGGCCGACCGCCTGCACACGGGCCGTGACGCGATACAGATACGGATCGCCAAGTTGCCAGAGCCGGTGGTTGGCCACGGTCAACCGGGTCTCGACCACGGTCTCGCCTGGCGGCAGCAACTGCTCCGCGCCCTCGGCGGCGAGCGTTTCGCCTCCGGCGGCCGGGGCCACGGCGAACCGCAACCGCCCGATGGCCGGCGTTTGGCCGGCGTTGCAGACGCTGGCGCGGACGCGGATTTCGCCCGTCTTCCAGTCCGGAACGACGCACAAGTCGGTGATCCGCACGGCCGGGGCTACGACCAACTCCACCGAGTCGACGATGCCGCCCGAGTTATACACCGAATTGCACGCCACCGGGTATTGCTTGGCCCCCGAGGCGGTCTGCTTCAGGGCGATGCCGTCGATCGGCTCGTAGGTAGGATTGAGCACGCGGACCGCCAGGCGGTTGGTCTGGCCGGGCCGCACGGCGGCAGTGGCGTCGAGCACGAACGGAGTCTCTCCCCCCTCGTGCACGCCTAACGCGACGCCGTTGAGCCAGACCTCGGCAAGGTAGTCGACCGCGCGGAATCGCAGCAGGTAGCGCCCCTCGGGCTG
>CAZFKF010000189.1:0-7660 GCA_964518805.1 uncultured Planctomycetaceae bacterium
ACGGCCGCGCCGCGATGATGACGAGGTCGCCTCGCTGCAATCCGCAGGTCAACTGGTCGAGCTTGGTGAAGCCGGTGCCGATGCCGGTGATGGACCGCTTGTCATGAAAAAGCTGGGTCAGGTGGCGGTACGCGGCCGCCAGGTCGCGGACCGATTCCTCCTGGCCCATGGCCAGGAGCCAGCCGCCATCGAACATCACCTGGGCGTCGAGCGTGGCCAGACTGTGCACGAAACGTCGGCGATTCTGCCACGCCGAGGGAAGCGGCTGCGATGCCAGCCACGTATAGCACGGCTTGAATGGGCTCTTGTCGTCGAACGATGGAATGCGGGTCTCGATCGGCGGATGGTAGAACAGGCTTCCCGGCACGGTCAGCCCCTGGAAGTACCGATCCGCGTCCGGCATCTGCTGGATTTCCAGGTCCACGGCCCGATGGGCCAGCGAGGATGCTGCGCTGATCCGCTCGGGACGTATGAGAACGATGCCGTCCTCGGGGCCGTAGTGCCGCGCGTCGATGCCGAGGCGAAGCAGAGTCTCCGAAATCGTCGCCTTCTGGGGCAGGGTGGGCTGCAACTCGCGTCCCAGGTCCGAATTGCCGCTGCCGGTCAAGAGGTCGGTGGCCGCCAAGTAGAGCGGGGCGTCCTTGCGCACGGCTGCCAACTCCGCTCGCACACGTCCGTAGAATCGGCTCAGCTGTAAGGCCCGCCACTGGAGCCATTCCTTGCGACGCTCGCCGGTGAGGCAACTCGCGCGCTCGGCAAACCGCTCTGGCCCTTCCCCCGGCACGCGGAGCTTCGTGTCACGCTGAAACCGATCGATGGTGGCGTCGTCCACGCCCCAGGCTGGACCGAGCAGTTGGCCGTATCCGTGCGACGAAAGCTGGAGCCCCAGACCAGCGAAAGAAGGGTGCTGGCCGTAGGTGGTCGCCAACTCGCGGATCACCGCCAGCATGGCTTCCTGGACTCGCGGGTGGAGTACGTTGTAGTAGGGCGACCTGCCGCGGGGCGCGGGATGGACCTCTTGCCACGTCGACCCATCCGGACCGATCCAGGCGATTCCCACCGCCTCCGCGCCTCCGCGCCGCAAAACGGCCTCCAACTCCGGCAGCGGCGAGGCGAACTCCACAGCCGGCACAAGCGACAAGCCCTCGCGGTCGAACAGTCGCAAGAGCATGTCGAGGACATCCTTGCGCGTCGGGTCCTGGCCTGCCGCCAGAAACACGCCCGTATCATACCGCGGTGTAGGCTCCACGATCGCGCTGGGGTAGATCGTGCTGCCGTCGGCGAACACCGAGATCATCAGTCCGTTGTAGCCGACGTGCCGGAGGTACTCCACCAGGCGCGTGCCCCCTTCGTAAAACGTGACCCAGTCGTCGACGCTTAGGTCGCGCGTCGATCCAGCCGCCTCGCTAGCGGAGAAGTTCTCGGGCACGAGCGGCCGGTCCATGTACCCGGCCCAGAGCCGCGACGATTTCGCTTCGCCCGACGGCAGGGCCCGCGGCAAGTGCTGCCATCCGGCGAGCACGCGGATCTTGCCATAGGCTGCCGGGCTGCGGTCGCGGAGATTGGCGATCAGCACCACGGGCGCCTCGGTCCGTGGCCAAAAGATCATCCGGTGGCGAAGCCATTGCGACGGCGGACGAAGCCCCGTCACGTCGTCCGAAAGATCGATTCCCGAATCGAGCCCGACGGGAATCACGGCCCCGGCGGCGTTGGGCTCGATAATGCTGATCGCCAGGGTTTGCGGGACGTCGCTGGGATATTCCACTTCCAGCACATGCGGTTCGCCGGGCCGCAACGGCCGCGGCAGCGGATAGGCTTCCCAGCTTACATCCGGCGAGTTGCCGCTGGGCGCCAACTGTGTGAGTTGCCCCAGCGCGTGCTGCCACGTTCGCGACATGCCGTTGCCGAACGGGCCTCGCGACAGCTTCGGCAACCGCGGGATCGGCGCCAAACCGGCGAGTTTGGTCCAGCCCTTCGGATTCGCCGGGTCGATCTCCTGAAGCACGCTCAGACGCGTCTCGGAGTCCGCGTCCGCGGCGCTGGGCCGGGACCCCAGCACCAGCACCTGGATCGTTCGCTCGGCCAACGGCGACTTGAACGTCAACGGCGAACGCACCGAATGCGGCCAGGGGATTCTTCCGGGGTTCGTTGCCGTGATGACCACGTCGTACGCCCCTTCGGGAACGTTGAGCGGGATCTCCACCGGCAGCGACGGAGTCTGCCCCACCGTAATCGACCGCTCTTCGGCGCGGATTTCCTGATTCGTCCGGGCGCGGCAAAGCTGAATCGCAATCCGGATCTTGCTCCCGGATTCCGCCGAAAGCAGGTGCGGTTCGAGGTCGAACTTCAGGGTTTCGCCGGGCGCGTAGACCAACGATCGTCTCGCAAGCCGCACCCGGAATTCATCGCCCGGAACACGCCGCACCACCAGACGGCTCCCCTGCTCGTCGAGATCGGCGCCGAACGAGCCGTGAAGCACGTCGGCCAGCCGGACTTCCACAGGGTTGGGATGACGCCGATCGTCGCCTTGGAGTTCGACGATCAGCGACGCGCTGGCGGGCGCGGTCACCGAAAGATCGACCGCGTCGTATGCTCGCGGGCTGCGCTGACGGATGACAAGGTATTCTTCGGCGCTTCGCAACGGCGGTCGACTCGGCGCGCGATCGCTGCGCGCCTGCCCGAACTCGGCCGGACCGCGGTCCAGCCACATCGATCCCACCTCGTCGGTCTCGATGCCCAAGGCCACCGGTTCTGAGATCGTTCCCTCGCTCACGGCAATACGGCCTTGCCAGAGGCGTTCGGGTCCTCCGCCCCACGCCAATCGAAGCCGGATGCTCTCGGCAAGGCTTGGCGTCGCGCTGCACGCAAAAGCCAGGCACGCGCAAGCGATGATCCTTCGGCGCGCAGCATCATGCCAACACGGACGGCGCGTGGTGTTGATCTGCGATGGCGGGGGGCCATCGCGCGCCGTCGGTGTGCACTGCACGCCCTCAAGCGCGGGCGTGCTTCCGCCTGTCGATGGTCTCGGACTTCCTTGTCCGAACATCGTCAAAGGTATCGCCGCAAAGACTGAGGTTATTTGAAGTTTCGATGCATCGAAGGGCGGATTATAGATCGAATTCGATGGGCGGAACTACCCCGAAATCGTGAGATTCTGCGATTCCGCGAATCCGGACAGCAGCCACAGCGACATCGGGTTGGCAGGCGGCGCGATCGAGCCAAGCCTATTCCATCGACCTCGCGAGAACGCCACCTCAACGTCGCTGTTCGGGTCCGGCTAGTCCGGCCCTTCGAGCAACTCGGGCGGCAACGCGGGGAAATTGTTAAGATGGCCAAGATGCACAGCCTGGCGGTAATCGGAGAACGCCTTCGACAGGCTTTCCACAACATCGGAGCATCGGTCCGCGACGTCGTTGGCACACCACCGATCGTCAGGCCGCAGGAATAGTTCCGGAGTGCTGCTTTGGCGCGTGTACCATGCGGGGGTCACGAAAGCCGACTCCTGTTCGCTTCCCAGGATGCCAACGCACTGTCGGATCGCCTCTTGACTCCCTCGGATAAGCGGGAAAAGCGAAGTTCTGCACGAGTCGTCGGGATCGGGCACACCGTGCCATTCAGCGAGCGTTCTCGCCAGATCCGACGGTTGAACCAATGCAGCAGCACGATCCGAACCTCCCAGCCCATCGGGAAATCGAATAAGCAAGGGGATGTGGGTAAGTTCGGTATATAGGGCGTTGTCCACGGCACCAACTCGAAGGTGCTCTCCAAGGGGGAACCCGCGCGGAGAGGCGACCACCAGAAGCGTCTCGCGGCCCTCGGCACTCGTCCGCAGCCAGTCTAACAGCACCTCGACGCATGCGTCCAATACGCACACCTGAGCGGCATAGACCTGGCGGTATCCCAACAGTTCGTCAGGGTCGTAGCTTGCCGGGAGCATTCGATTGGGAACGGCCACTGCTTGAGGCGGCTCAGGGTCATCCTCGTCCCAATCAATGCGACGCAACTCCAAGGGGGCATCCCAGGCGTACTCCAGGGCGCGGAAGTGGCACCAATGAAAGAACGGCACTCGCGTTGTCTCGAGCGATTCGAGCACCTGTGCGAAGCATTGCCCCAGGAGCGTATCCTCCACCGCGTCGGCCGGGCGAACCGGCATGGGCAGATCGAGCTTGATGATCTCGCCAAACGACGCGGCCAACGGATGAGCGGCCACCGCCGGGTCGTCGGTCACCAGGCGGGTGGCCACTGAGCGGGCGGAAAGCAGGGCCGGGAGACTGCGGTTCAACTCGAACGCTCCTCGCGGCCCGAACGCGTGGCGACCCAGCCAACACGCCTCGCAGAACTGTTCGCGATTCGGGCTCTCCAGGAACGCCGCGTCGAAGGTGACACCCTCGGCGGCCACGCGGTCGAGGGCCGGCGTGCGAACCCACGTGTTCCCGTACGCCCCCAAGTACCCCACGTGCAGCCGGTCCATCGCAAGGCAGATCGTGTTCATGCCTCGATTGTATCGGCTCGGCCACGCGGAGCGAAGCGTCAATCGCCGGTCTCGAACAGCCACGACGGCCGCAGCACCACGTCGGGCAGGGCCAGCGGGCGAACCTCCTCGCTGCCGCGGTGGATCGTCACATTCCGGTACCGCGACCCTTCCGGGTCGCGGCACACCTCGACGCAGTGATCGATGAGGTTGGCAATCCAATACTCGGCAATCCCAGCCTGCGCGTACAGTCCGAGCTTCTCGCCGCGGTCTTCAGAAAGGCTGCTATCGGCGACCTCAATCACCAACAGCACGTCGCGCGCCATGGGCCTGGCACTGCGATACCGGCCGCGCGCCACCCAGACGATGTCGGGTTGCGGCGCGGTTTCCAGCCCCGGGAGTCCAATGGAGTTCTGCACCCGGAGTCGAACCGCCTTCTTGACTGGTTCCTGCGTGCTCCAATCGGTCAGTTGATCGACCACGTCTTCGTGCTCTGGTCCGATCGGGCTCATCTCCCGGATCTCCCCGCGAATGAGTTCCACGCGTCGATCATCGAGGACGCCGCTTTCGACCATCCGTTCGTACTGCCGCAACGTGAATTTGGCGATCGTGCTCATGCCGTCTTCCTTCGCAGGCCCACACGAGTCCATTGTAGCCAACCGACGATCCTGCGAGAACGTTCGGTCGCCGCTTGGGTCCCGACTCGGATTCCATGTCCCGCACCCTGGCGGCATCCACGGTGACTCAACCTCAGAAAACGAACGGCTATTTGAAGCGGTGTCGCTTGGATTATTTGGGGGGGCGCTGCGGTCGATTCACGACTTTTGCGAAGATGGTTGAGCTAGGCTCTGTCAGAATGGCAGCCGATGCGGGCCGGTAGGGCCGCCCAGTGTCCCAGATGGCGGTCGCGGAATGGAGGCGTTTTCGGAAAACGATCTCTAAGTCTTTGTTGCAAAACGAGTTGTCCTATTCGCATCCTTTGGCGCGCCGATTGCTCTAGGGGTGCCAGTCGCACTCGGTATGCGCCAATTGGCAGCCGGCCGGCTCGTATCGGCTCGCGCCGCTGCGGGGCTTGCGTGGCTAGTAGTTACTAGGATTGTGGCTTGTGGAATTTGGGAGACGAGAACGTATGGCCAAGAAGAAGAGCGAGAAAAGCGAAAGCGGGCCGATCGGTCTTCAGCCGCTGGGCGATCGCGTGGTGCTCGAACGGGAGGAGTCGGAGGAGCGAACCGCTGGCGGCATCCTCCTGCCCGATACCGCCAAGGATAAGCCGGCACGCGGCACCGTCATCAGCGTCGGCGACGGTCGTTTGTTGGACAACGGCAAGCGTGCCCCCTTCCAGGTCAAGGCCGGCGACCGCGTGGTGTTCAGTTCCTACGCGGGCGATGAATTCAAGATCGGGGAGCGCAAGCTGCTCTTGCTGCGCGAAGAAGACATTCTGGCGATAATCCAGTAAAGGAGATCTGCATCCATGGCCAAAATGATTGCTTTTGACCAAGAAGCTCGCGATGCCCTGCGTCGCGGGGTTACCAAGCTCGCCCAGGCGGTCAAGGTGACCCTCGGCCCGCGCGGCCGCAACGTGATTCTTCAGAAGAGCTTCGGCTCCCCCACGGTCACCAAGGACGGCGTCACCGTCGCCAAGGAGATCGACCTGGAGGACGTCTACGAGAACATGGGCGCCCGCATGGTCCGGGAAGTCGCTTCCAAGACCAGCGACGTGGCCGGCGACGGCACGACCACGGCCACGCTGATGGCCGAGGCGATCTTCAATGAGGGGCTCAAGGCCGTCGTGGCGGGTGTCAACCCAATCCAGCTCAAGCAGGGAATCGACAAGGCCGTGGCCGACATTACCGAGCGGCTTCGCAAGATGTCGATCACCATCAAGACCAAGAAGGAAATGGCCCAGGTGGCGACCGTCGCCGCCAACAACGACGCCGAGATCGGCGAGATGTTGGCCGACGCCATGGAGAAGGTCGGCAAGGACGGCGTGATCACCGTCGACGAGGGCAAGAGCCTGGCCACCGAGGTCGAGTGGGTCGAGGGCATGCAGTTCGACCGCGGCTATCTCTCGCCGTACTTCGTCACCGATCCGCAGAAGATGGAAGTCGTCCTCGAAGACGCCTACATCCTGATCAACGAGAAGAAGATCTCGAACGTCAAGGAGTTGGTGCCGGTTCTGGAGGCCGTGGTCAACGCCGGCAAGCCGCTGTTGATCGTGGCCGAAGAGGTTGACGGCGAGGCCCTGGCCACGCTGGTCATCAACAAGCTCCGCGGCACGCTCCGCGTGGCGGCCGTCAAGGCCCCGGGTTACGGCGATCGCCGCAAGGCCATGCTCGAGGACATCGCCATCCTCACCGGTGGCACGGCCCTGTTCGAGAGCCTTGGCCGGAAGCTGGAAAACGTCTCCGTCGCCGAACTCGGCCGCGCCAAGAAGATCGTCATCGACAAGGACAACACCACGATCATCGAGGGCGCCGGCAAGAGCGCCGAGATCAAGGGCCGCATCGAGCAGTTGCGCCGCGAGATCGAGGTGGCCACCAGCGACTACGATCGCGAGAAGCTCGAAGAGCGCCTGGCCAAGTTGGCCGGCGGCGTGGCTAAGATCAACGTCGGGGCCGCGACCGAAAGCGAGATGAAGGAGCGCAAGGCCCGCGTCGAGGACGCCTTGCACGCCACCCGCGCCGCGGTCGAAGAGGGCATCCTCCCCGGCGGCGGCGTCGCTCTGCTGCGGGCCTCGGCCTCGGTGAAGCCCGACGGGCTGAGCCAGGACGAGAAAGTGGGCTACAACATCGTGCTCCGCGCCTGCCGTGCACCGTTGACGCAGATCGCGGCCAACGCCGGCCAGGACGGCGGAATCGTCTGCGAGAAGGTCTCGGAGGCCAAGGAGAGCGTGGGCTTCAATGCCGCCACGCTGGTCTACGAGGACATGGTCAAGGCCGGCGTGATCGACCCGACCAAGGTCACCCGCACCGCCCTGCAGAACGCCACCAGCGTGGCCACTCTGCTTCTGACCAGCGATGCCCTCGTGGCCGACAAGCCCAAGGAAGAAAAGGCTGCCGGCGGCCACGGCGGCAACCACGACATGTACTAGGCCTGACGAAGGGCGGCGCGGTCCTGGCCGTTCTCCGGCCGGGCCGTCGCCTTTCGAGTCCATAGAGTGTTTCCCCCTGCAATCCGCCGGTCCCGTCG
>CAZFKF010000190.1:0-7651 GCA_964518805.1 uncultured Planctomycetaceae bacterium
GGGGCCCGCGGGCTGGTGACCGAGATCGACCCCATCTGCGCCCTTCAAGCCGCCATGGAAGGCTACGAAGTGACGACCATGGAAGACGCTGCGTCGCGGGGCAACATTTTCGTCACCGCCAGCGGCTGCTGCGACGTAATTCGCGGCGAGCACTTCGCCCTGATGCCCGACGCGGCCATCGTCTGCAACATCGGCCATTTCGACGTCGAGATCGACGTCAACTGGCTGAACACCACCAAGGGCGTGCGTCGGACGAACATCAAGCCCCTGGTCGACCGGTACACGCTGCCCAACGGCAACTCGGTGATCCTCCTGGCCGAAGGCCGGTTGGTCAACCTCGGTTGCGCCGAAGGGCATCCCTCGTTCGTCATGTCGAACTCGTTCACCAACCAAGTCCTTGCCCAACTGGCACTCTGGACCGAGCCCGAGAAGTTCCCCCTGGGCGTGCACTGCCTGCCCAAGAAGCTCGACGAGGAAGTCGCCCGGTTACACCTCGACCAGCTTGGGGTCAGACTGACGAAGCTCACGCCCAAGCAGGCCGAGTATCTGGGAATCTCGGTCCACGGGCCGTTCAAGCCGGAGTACTATCGGTACTAGGGGGGCGGAGGTCAGAGATCAGCGGTCGCTAGCGGCAGGCAAGGTCAGGCAGATCGAGATGCGTAGTCCTTGTTGTGCGCTCGGCGCGGGTCTCCTGACCCCGCCGATTCACGATCGGAGGTCTCTTACGTCGAAGCGAACCGATCCGTCCGAATTCGCGTCAAGCTGAGGGCGAACCGATGCATTCCCCTTCCCTGCCCAGGACTTCGATGATCGGCGAGTTCTTTGGAGACGCAAATCGCAGCCGAGCCTTCGCCGCCCTATAGTCCCCGATCCCCAACCTCTAGCCCCCAGCCCCATCTTATGCCCGAAATCCAACCCTTCCGCGGACTCCGCTACGATCTGGGACACGTCGGCTCGTTGAGCGACGTGGTGGCGCCGCCTTACGACGTGATCGACCCGGCGATGCACGACCAACTCTACCGGCGGCACCCGTGCAATTTCGTGCGCGTAGATTTCAACCGCATTGAGCCGGGCGACGACGAGGCCGACAACCGCTACCGCCGGGCGGCCCGGTTCCTGAAGAATTGGCGTTCGGAAGGGGTGCTCTTCCAGGAGGTCGATCCGGCCGTCTACGTCTACCATCAGGAGTTCGAGTACGCGGGCCAGCGGTTCACGCGCCGCGGGTTCATGGCCCGCATCCGGCTCTCGCCCTTTGGCGAAGGACTGGTGTTTCCGCACGAGCAAACCATGTCCGCGCCCAAGCTCGACCGCCTGATGCTGACCGTGGTGACCAAGGCCACCTTGAGCCCGGTCTTCGGCCTGTATCCCGACGCCAACCGCCAGGCCGACGGTTTGCTGGACGCTGCCATCGCCGGGCGGACGCCGGTCGAAGCGGTCGACCACCTGGGGGTCGTCCATCGCATGTGGCCGGTGACGGACATGGCCGTGGTTGCGGACCTGGTTGGGGTGATGGGTCCCAAGCCCGTGTTCATCGCCGACGGCCATCACCGCTACGAGACCGCCTGCAAGTATCGCGAGGAGACCTACGACTCGGGATTTCTGGGCAAAGACCATCCGGCCAATTACACCCTGATGATGTTCGTGGCCATGGAGGACCCGGGCCTGGTGGTCCTGCCCACGCACCGGCTCTTTGCCGAGCTTCCGGCCATGACAGCCGAGGATCTGGCGCGAAGGCTCGGCGATTGCTTCACGACGCGTCCAGCCGGATCGGGCCCCGACGAGGCCCCGGCCGTATGGGAGGACGTCGAGACGTCGAGCGATCAGGGCACGCTGGCCCTGTTTACCCGGGAAGATCAGCGGTGGACGGTCGTGCAATTGACCGACGCCGGCCGGGCCAGGTTGGCCGCAGCGGCCGAAGACCACAATCCCGAGTGGCGCGAGTTGGGCGTGAGCGTCCTCCACCGATTGATTGTGGAGACGATCCTCGGCTCCCCCCCCCAGACTTCGACCAAGTACGTCCACAAGGTCGAAGAAGTGGTCGAAGGGCTTCGCACCGGCCAGTACCCGCTAGCCGCTCTGGTCATGCCGGCCACGGTCGACCACGTGCGAACCATCAGCTTGCAAGGCGAGCGCATGCCCGCCAAGAGCACGTACTTCTATCCGAAGCTGCTCAGCGGGTTGGTCGTCAATCTGCTGGAGTAGCGACCCGCGGGCGTGCCCTCTTCCAGCCCTCCCGCAGGTTATCCTAGTAGGTTATGCTTCAGCATAATTCCCTGGGCTCGGCAGGATATGCTGAAGCATAACCGACGGTCGGTTGCTGAAGCCCAAGCGGTCTGCCGAGACATTGCGAAAGGAACGTCGATGATGTCGATTTGGCACATTCTTCTCGGTTCGCTGGCGGTTGTCCTTGGGGTGATAGCCTTCAACCGCTCGGCGATGGCCGCGGACGATAGCGACGCCCGGGCCAAGGCGTTCATCGCCCGGCACGAGGCGGCCATCAAACCGCTGGAGATCGAGGTGGCCCGCCGCTGGTGGGCCGCCAACGTGTCCGGCAAAGACGAGGAGTACAAGCTCAAGGAAGAAGCCGAGACACGGCTGGAACTGCAACTGGCCGATCCCAAGACGTTCGCCGAGTTGAAGGCCGTCAAGGAAGCTCCCCTGGGCGACCGGCTCCTGGCCCGGCAGGTCGAGGTGCTCTACCTCCAATACTTGGCTCGGCAGATCGATCCCGAATTGCTCAAGGCCATGCTGGCCAAGTCGAACAAGATCGAGCAGACGTTCAACGTTCACCGGCCGAACGTGGGCGGGAAGACGCTGAGCGACAATGAAGTGCGCCGCACGCTTCGCACCTCGAAAGACTCGGCCCAGCGCAAGGCGGTTTGGGAGGCGAGCAAGACGGTGGGCGGCGCCGTCGAGGCCGACTTGAAGGAGTTGGTCGGCCTGCGCAACCGGGCCGCCAAGAAGCTGGGATACCGCGACTACCACGTCATGCAGCTTGCCCTGGGCGAGCAGAGCCAGGAGCAAGTGCTGAAGCTCTTCGACGAACTCGACGCCCTGACGCGCGGGCCGTTCCACGCGGCCAAGGCCGAAATCGATGCCGCGCTGGCCCGCAATTGCGGCATCGCGGCGGCCGAGTTGCGACCCTGGCACTACCACGATCCGTTCTTCCAGGAATCGCCGGCCGTGTTCGGCGCGCCCGACGACGCCCTCTACGCCAAGGTCGACATCCTCAAGGTGTGCCGCGAATTCTACGCGGGCATCGGCTTGCCGGTCGACGACATTCTCGCGCGCAGCGACCTCTACGAGAAGCCGGGCAAGAATCCGCACGCCTTCTGCATCGACATCGACCGCTCGGGCGACGTGCGCGTCCTGGCCAATGTCGTGCCCGACTACCAGTGGCTCTCGACCATGCTCCACGAGTTGGGGCACGGCGTCTATTCGAGCAAGAACATTCCTGCGAGCGTTCCCTACGTGCTGCGAGGCGAGGCCCACACGCTGACCACCGAGGGGATCGCGATGATGTTCGAACGCTTCACGCGGAACGCCGACTGGCTCGCGGCGATGGGCGTCGCAGTGCCCGACCCCAAGGCATTCCAGGAGCGGGCCGACAAGCTCCGCCGCAACCAGTTGTTGATCTTCTCGCGCTGGTGCCAGGTGATGTTCCGCTTCGAGAAGTCGCTCTATGCCGACCCCGCTCAGGACCTGAATCGCCTCTGGTGGGACTTGGTCGAGAAATACCAGGAGGTCAGGCGACCCGACGCGCGCAACGCGCCCGACTACGCGGCCAAGATCCACGTCGTCAGCGCCCCGGCCTACTACCACAATTACATGATGGGCGAACTGTTCGCCGCGCAACTGCACCATGCGATCGCCCGCGACGTGCTCGGCGGGGCCGACCCGGCCAAAGCCCTCTACGTGGGCAACAAGGCCGCCGGACGCTACCTGATCGAGCGCGTGTTCGCACCCGGGCGCACGCTCGACTGGAATGGGCTGGCGCGTCACGCCACCGGAGAAGACCTCAGTCCCAAGGCTTTCGCCGGGGATTTTGGAGCGCGGTAGACCCTAACGCCATGTAGGGTGGGCCAAGCGGAGCGCCGGCCCACCAACGGCAACGAACCATCATTCGGTGGGCCGGCGCTCCGCTTGGCCCACCCTACCAGAGCTTCGATCAAGATTTCAAAGCGGAGTGGCTGTCGATGACATCCAACGAACCCTCGCCATCCGCGCCGATGCTGTTCGGACATCCCGCCGGGCTGTTCACGCTCTTCTTCGTCGAGATGTGGGAGCGGTTCTCCTATTACGGGATGCGAGCCCTGTTGATCCTCTACATGATCAAGGGCTTCCTGCAGTACGGCGATGAGGACGCCTACGCCGTGTACGGGGCCTATACGGCGATGGTCTACATGACGCCGTTCTTCGGCGGGATGCTGGCCGATCGATTGCTTGGCCCACGGCGGGCCGTGGTGGTCGGGGGCCTTCTCATGGCCGCCGGACAGCTTCTGCTGACGGTGCCCAACAGCCTCGTGTTCTTCGTCGGGCTGGCGGTTCTCATCTGCGGCAACGGATTCTTCAAGCCGAACATCTCCACGATCGTCGGTTCGCTCTACGGCAAAGGCAGCTCCAAGCGCGACGGCGGGTTCACCATCTTCTACATGGGAATTAACCTCGGCGCAGCCATGTCGCCGCTTCTGTGTGGGTACATCGGCGAGACGTACGGCTGGCACTGGGGATTCGGACTGGCAACGATCGGCATGCTTATCGGGGTGGCGATCTTCGTGGTCCCCACGGGCGTGGCCCAGGCCATGATCCTCGCCGGAGCGGCCAGCGCGGCAACGGGGCTCATCTGGTACCGGCCCGAAAACCCCCTTTCCGTCGGCGTCAACGTGTTCGTCAGTGTGGCGCTGGTGGTGGCCGCCGTCGTGGCTGCGGTGGCGTTGGGGCGCGGCGGGCTGCCCAAGGACATCGGCGCCCCGCCCGACCGCCAACGTCTGAACCGGCGGGTGTTCGGCCCGCTTTCCGCCGAGTGGACCGTCTATCTGGCGACCTTGCTGGCCATTTTGCTCTTCGTACTTCTGGTGTCGGGCTTCTCGCCCTTCACGCACGACCACCGGCCCATGACCGTCATCCCCGCCTCGGCCGTCAAGCCGCTCGAAGACAGCCCCAACGCGCTGCTGCGCGCCTTGGCCGTGATCTTGCAGGAGAGCAGCCGGCCAGCCGGCCTGGTCCTGGTCGTTGCAGGATTCCTGGCCTTCGGCTATATCATCGTCGAGACATTCCGGCTGGAGAAGATCGCACGGCAGCGGATGTACGTGGTGCTCATCCTCACCTTCTTCTCGATGCTCTTCTGGGCGTTCTTCGAGCAAGCGGGCAGCTCGGTGAACAACTTCACCGACCGCAACGTCCATCGCGTCTTCGGTGGGCGGCAGATCACGACCCAAGACCTCGGCACGACCGTCAAGATCGAGCCCACGCAGGCACAGCTCGGGTACCACAACGGCGACCGGTTGTTCACCCTAAGCGTGCTGGACCAGTTGCGCAAGGAACACAAAGACGATCCCGAGTTCACGATCGAGTGGACCGTCGCGGGGGACAACGTCGGCATGATGGTCGCCCGGCGAAGCCAGGAGACCCCGGCCAGCATCTTCCAGGCGGTCAATCCGGTCTACATCCTGCTCTTCGGACTGGTGTTCACCGCCTTGTGGACCGTGTTGGCCAACCTCCGCATGGAACCGAGCACGACCACGAAATTCGCCCTCGGTCTTCTGCAATTGGGTCTGGGGTTCGGCGCGTTCTGGTACGGCGCGCACACCGCCGACGGGCGCGGCATGGTCGCGGTCGGATGGCTTGTGCTGGGCTACCTGCTTCACACGACCGGAGAACTGTGCCTCTCGCCGGTCGGGCTCTCGATGATCACCAGGCTCTCCCCGCGACACCTGGTCAGCACGGTCATGGGCACCTGGTTCCTGGCCACCGCGTTTGCCCAATTCCTCGCGGCGATCATCGCCCAGTTCACCGGCGCCACGCACGGAGATGGCAGCGGCGCAGGCGTCCCGGTTCCCAGCCAGACGGTTCACGTCTACGGCGACGTCTTCCGGAACATCGCCATCGGGGCCATCGCCTCGTCCGTCATCTGTTTCGCCCTCGTTCCCCTGCTCAATCGGTGGATGCACCCAGAAGCGGAGTGAACAACCCACGCTGCCGGCCTGAACGCAAAGCGACAAGGCGCCCGCGGAAATCTGCGACGAGCTATTTTGCCAATTCGGCCTCGATGACCTTCAGCACTTCGGGGTCGTCGGGCTTGGTGCGGGGCGCGAACCGGGCGACGACCTGGCCGTCGCGGCCAAGAATGAACTTCTCGAAGTTCCAACTGATCTTGCCCGTCCCCGCGGGTTTGACGTCCAGCCCCGTGAGGTACTTGTAGAGCGGGCAAGCGCCGTCGCCGTTCACTTCGATCTTCGCAAACAGCGGGAAGCTCACGCCGTACTTCGTGCTGCAGAACTGCCGGATCTCTTCGGCGGTTCCGGGCTCCTGTTGCGCGAATTGATTGCACGGGAATCCCAGAATCGCCAGGCCCTTGGACGAATACTTCTTGTGCAGCCCCTCCAATTGCTCGTACTGCGGCGTCAGGCCGCACTTGCTGGCCACGTTGACGATCAACACCACCTTGCCGCGGTACTTGCCCAGATCGACCTCTTGGCCTCCGAGCGATTTCATTTTGAACTTCAACGCGTCAGGCATCTTGTCGCTTTCGTCTTCCGTAGCTCGGCCATAGAAGGCCACACCGAGGACCAGGGCCGCGATCGAACCCACGAGTAGAATTCGGAACATGTTCTCTCTCCAGGAGCGATATCGAGGCGGAATCGCCCCGCCTCACGCCCTCCATTATACGGGTCTGGGCAAGTGGCCCCCGCCGTCAACGGCGGCGCACGCGAACTCCCGCCATGGGATCGCCGGGTCATGGGTTCCGCGAGACGGAACACCGCATGGCGCTTCCTCGCAGGTCTTGGGAAGCAGTTCAGACCGTCTGGAGCACGAGCGACTCGCAGCGAGTCAACACGTCCAAGGCTTCCTCGGCAGCCTGCGGCGCGGTTGCCATGACGTGAAGCGCCACCCCCAGGCCGGACAGGGACTCGCCGGCCGCCGATTCCTGAATGGCGTCGGAGATCTTCTCTGCCAGGTCGAGTTCCGTGTGCGGCATCACGACGCCGAAGCGATTCTCGCCGAGGTAGGCCACGAGATCGGTCTCGCGCACGTGCTGCGCCAGAAGCCAGGTCGCTCCCATGAGCCTCGGGCCGGCGAGCGGCTCTCCGCCGAAGGCCGCTAGAAGCACCGAGACCGCGTGGCCGTGCGCGGCGCGAATCGCCAACATCTTGGCCAGGAAGTTCTCGAGCTCGTTGCGCGAGGCAAGGCCCGAGCCCTCGCAGAGATCGGGGGGCTGCGAACTGTCTTGCGAAGCGCGCAACCACATCTGCAGCGCGCACTGGAGCGTGAGCAAGAGGTCCGTGGCGGTAATGACGCCGCAGACCTTCTCCTTGTCGACGACCGGGAGACTTGAAATGCGACGTTCGATGAGCAGGGAGACTGCGGAACTGATGGTCGTGTCCGGAGCCACCGACACGACGTCGGCAGTCATCACCTCGGCCGCCGTGTT
>CAZFKF010000191.1:0-7599 GCA_964518805.1 uncultured Planctomycetaceae bacterium
CGCGCGATTGGAGGATGACGCGAGCAGCACCGCTAAGACCAGCGAAAGAAAGGATGCCTTGATGTGGGTCGACATAACAGACCTCCCTGTCCGGCCGGCGAAGCGTCGACCGCCGGCATCGTTGCGCACGCCTGTATCAGTGATTCGGTTCCAGTCGCATCACATTTCCTCGCGAATGCTACCCCAATGCTGCTTTTGTGTCAAATTCAAATTTCAATTTGTCATTTGACCAGATGTGGGGACTGCGGTATATTTCGGTTGCAATGGCACATCCTAAGTACAAAAAGCGCCGGCGTCGCCCTGCCGCACGCACTTCTGTGGGCGGCGAAACCACCCGCCAGAACATTCTGGAAGTCGCGGGTCAGGTCTTTGCCGAGCACGGGTTCGATGGAACGACCGGCAAGGAGATCTGCGAGCGAGCGGGCGCCAACTCCGCCGCAGTGAATTACTACTTCGGTGGTATCGAGGGGCTCTACGCGGCTGTGATTCTGGAGGCGAAAAGCCGACTCTGCACCATCGACACGCTCGCTGCCGTCGCAGCCGATGACGCAAGCCCCGAAGACAAGCTTCGGCGACTTGGCGGTCTCTTCGTGGGGGCGATCACCAGTCCGACGACGTCTTCCTGGATGCTCCGCGTGCTGGGCCGCGAGATGGTCGCCCCATCGCCGGCCTTGGACGCCGTTCGGGCAGAAGAAATGCCGCTACGAACGAAGATCATCAGGGCCATTGTTGGCGGCGTGATGAAGTTGCCTCCAGAGCACCCGGTTGTCGGACGCGCGTGCGTGACGCTCATGGGAACATGGGCGTGGCTCTTGATCGGCGACCGTCGTATCCTCGGCCAAGCATTCCCGGACGTTGGCTTCACCCCGGACGACGCGCCCAATCTCACGCGGCACATCGTCCAGTTTGCACTGGCCGGGCTGGCCGCCATTGCCGAGGACGCCAAACGGGAAGCCCGTTCGGACGATCAGGCCGGCAACGCCGGCGCAGCTTAGACGCGGGGCGTTAGGTCGTCTGCCGACTTCCCACTTGCCCCGGCCTTCGACTTCCTCGGGATGCGCAAGATCCTCTGGCCCTACGCCGAGCAGCACGGATTCGGGAGTCGTTCCGGGCGTCACCGACCCAGCAGGATGACGAGTTGTTGAAGCAGGAAGTTGGTCGCCTCCAGCGGCCAGCGAAACAGATCCAGTCCGGCGAATCTGGGCAGGAGGATTACGGCCGCCAGGGCGACGGGCCCAAGCTGGCACAAGCCTTCCCAGGCGGGGCGTAACGCCTCGGGCATGAGACCGTCGGCCACGCGGCTGCCGTCCAGCGGCGGGATCGGCAGGGCATTGAACACGGCCAAGGCAACATTCAGAAAGACCATCGATTCAAGCAACAGCCCTGCGGCGTTCGTCGGCGCAAGCACGTCCGGACGGAAGCGAATCGCCACGGCCAGGAGCACGAGGGCGATGGCTGCCAGGCAGAGGTTGGCAATCGGACCGGCGATGGCCGTCAGCATCATGCCCGTGCGCATCGTCACGCCCGAGTGGAAGCGGTGCGGCTGAACCGGCACCGGCTTGGCCCACCCGAAGGGAATGCCCAGAAGCGGCAAGAGCAAGGTGCCGACCGGATCGATGTGGGCCAGTGGGTTCAGCGTCAGCCGGCCCAGACGTTCGGCCGTGTCGTCACCCAACTGCTTTGCGCTCCAGGCGTGTGCCCATTCGTGGACGCTCAACGAAAGCCAAAGCGGGATCAACGTGAGCAGCCGGCTGGCGAGCCAGTTTGCGTCCAAGGGCATGCGATCGTCCTTCGTCGACTGGTGGAGTGTTGCCAGCGCGACAGCGGGGACGCTCGACGTGCCGTCCCCTGCGCAAGCTGGGTAAGCGTGTTACGTTTGGGTTCCGGGAACGCAATCGGCCGCATCGGCGCACTCGGTCCCAGCCAGGGGCTCCAAGTGCTGAATCTGCGCTTTGGGCACCAGCACTTCGCCTTCGAGGCGTCGGATCTTGAGGAAGTTGCCGTCGGCCCAGACCACTTCGCCTTCCACCGAGTGCCCGTCGAGGAACACGCGAACGAGGGCCTTGCCGGTCGGTTCTGCCAACTGGGAAGTGGATTCAATGAGCAGGCTGTCGAGCTTGGTGAAAACCTGCGACCGCTGCAGCATCGGCTGGATGGCCCGGTGGAAATCATCCATACGGAGTTCGACCTGACCGTTGGCTGTGCGTGCTCGGCGAACTGCCAGCAGGGCTGCCTCATTGACTAGGCTCTCCAACTGGGCCCCGCTCCAGCCGTCGGTCTGCGCGACGATGGTTTCCAGCGAGACGTCCGTGGCGAGCGTCTTGTTCCGCGAGTGGATCCGAAGCGTCTCCAATCGGGCGGCGACGGACAGCGGCGGGACCTTGATCCGGCGGTCGAACCGGCCGGCCCGCAAGAGGGCCGGATCGAGGATGTCGGGCCGGTTCGTCGCGGCAATCACCGACACCGGCTGGCGGCTTTCGAACCCGTCGAGACAGATCAAGAGCTGGTTGAGCGTGTGCTCGCGTTCGTCGTTGCTCCAGCCGATTCCCGACCCGCGGCGCCGGCCGATGGCGTCCAACTCGTCGATGAAGATCACGGCCGGGGCGTTCTTGACGGCCGTCTCGAAGGTGTCGCGGACCCGGGCTGCGCCCACGCCCACAAACATCTCGACGAACTCCGAGGCCGAGGTGAAGTAGAACTTGGCGTTGGTTTCGCCGGCGACGGCGCGGGCTAGCAGCGTCTTGCTACATCCGGGCGGGCCTTCGAGCAAGACGCCGCGAGGCAACCGGACGCCGGCATCCGACCACCGCTTGGGATGGCGGAGGAAATCGACCACGTCGCCTAGAGTCTCCTTAGCCTCCACGCAGCCGCCAACGTCGGCAAACGTGGCCTTGCCGGCCTCGGGCATCAGCCGGGCACGGCTCTTGCGCATGGCATGGATGTCGCCTATGCCTCCCCGCGCTCGTCGGAGGAAGAATACGAGGAGGGCCACCACCACGGCAGCCACGACGAGATAGACGAGCAGGTCGCTCCAAGGGCTCTTCTCTTCCCCTTGGACGATTTGCACGCCCTGCCGGGACAACGCTTCGGTGAGCGATTCATCGACGACCCCGAACGTGAAGTACTTTGTGCCGTGGGTGGGCGTGACGACGATTCGGTTGCCGTCGACGTGGACTCTGGCGACCCGGTCCGTGTGGACGTCGCGCACGAATTCGTCGAAGCTCTCGTACCGCTTAGCCTTCTCGCTCTGGGTGATCGAAAAGAGGACGAAGAACCCCACGACCAAAGCAATCCAGACAAGCCAGGTCTTGGCGCGCTTCTTGGGCTCTTCCATCGCAACCGATCCCTTGTCGCTTGGGGTATGACGCGCGCGGTTCCCCCACCGTCGTCGCTTGCGCCATCACGAATCCGCAGTCGCCTACGACTGCGAGAAGGCCTTTTCCAGCCTATTCAGCATGATTCGCTCGGCGTCCGAGACCTTACTGCCCAGCCCGAGAAACCCTCCGGCGGTCTCCGCGACCTTCTGGGCCATTTGCAGCAGATCGCGTTTGAGTTCGTCCACCTGCTGATCGTCCAGGTCTTGGCAGAGGCCCTTGATGTAGTGGCTCCAGGCTTCGAACATCTCGGGACCAGGCCGCTTGTCGAGCCAGTATTCCAACAACGGGTAATGGCCATCCTGCGACTCGATTCCCGCGGCGCGGGCTGCCCCGAGGATTGCCTCACGCTCCTCCGCCTGGACCTTCCGATCGGCCCAGGCCACGAGCACCAGGGGCACGACCGCCATCGCGGCCATGGCTTCCGGTCCGACCTCCAATTCGATCAACCGATCCAAAATCGCCTCGTCGCCGATGCCGGAGACCTGGCGCAACTGGGCGCGGCGATCCATCCTATCGATGCGTTCATGAAAGGTCTTCAGGAGGTGCTGGTCCTGCTCGAAGAAGAAGGCGTCCACAAGCTTGCTAGCGTCTTTCGACTTCGGACGTGGCATGTTCGTTGCCCTTTCCACGGAGATAGGTCGTATCTGACAATATTATGCGCGCCGCAGGCGCACCGCATACCCCCCCAACGCTTCGTTCTCCGGCACGGCAAGGCAAGTCGGAGGGTGGCAACGCGGGAAAATAGGGGGTCCGAGCAACACGTGACTGCCGATCTTCGGGCAGCAAGCCATCGGGCGACGACCGTCCGTTTCACCTCACGGGTACAGACTCTACGAACGGGTGCAGCCAGCCACGGCTGGCTGCACCACGTCGAGCGATTCGAGCGCGGGTGGCCAGGGGGCTCCTAGTGCTCGTCGATGTGATCGTGGGAAGCTCGCCGCCAGGGCTCGGCGCCAGTCGCATCGCGCGTCGCGGAAGGGGCAGCGACCTGGACGAACGAATCCGATCGGGCTGCGCGCGCCATGTCCGTGCTGCTGTAAGGCACAGGCGCCGTGAGCAGTTCCGGAAGACTGATCGTCTTGAGCATTGAGCGGTAGCGTTCTGGATCGCGTTGGGGAACGATCAGCGGCTTGTGGGTCCCACCCGTCTCGTCGACGTAGCTCAAGTAGCACCGGGTGAACGTGCCTCCACCGCGCTTGCTGCTGAAGGCAATCCAACGCGAGTTGCTCGACCAGCAGTGCCACGACTCGGAGAACTCGCTGTTGACTCCGTCGGCCTTCTTCCAGGTGCCGCGGGCCAAGTCCATCATGTACAAGTCGCTCGTCGGCTGGTAGACGGGGAAACTCCCGTAGCGGCACATGCACATCAAAAGGAACCTGCCGTCGGGCGAAATCCTCGGAGCGAGGATGCTTAGTCCGGTCTGCGCGGCCGCGAGGACGGTCTCGGGCTTGCCCCACTGATCGGTGTCAACGTCATACGGGATGCGTCGCAAGTCGTATTTGACTTCCGCGTAGCGAGCCGGAGGCTCAGCCCGCGCGTCGCGTTTGTGGTAGGCCCAGAGTGGCGTCGCGCTGCAGTAGTAGAGATAGCGTCCGTCCGGCGCCCACGCGGGATAGGTCTCCAGGCGTTGGTTGGCCGAGGCTCCAGGCACCATGGTCGACCTGTGGCCCTCGACGTGGTAGTAGGCCAACGCCCCGTCCATGTCGATGACGTCGCGCACCTCAGGGCCTGCGAGATGAAACAATTGCTCGAGGTTGTTGATCGAATAAGCCGCGATACGCCCGCTGGGATGCCACGCCGTGTACCCGATCCTCAGGTCCAATTTCGCGACCTTGCCGTTGTCCGCCAGCAGCGTGCCGCGTCCGAGACGGCTGCGAAAGGCGACGAGCATCTTGTTCGGATCGTTGCCCACGAAACTGTGGCAATTGACGCAGCCTCGGGCGAGCGTCTTTCCGTCCAGGATCGGCGATTCCTCAAAGTTTTCGAGGTTCCGCTGATGGATTTCTACTTCGCCCCACTTGTTGTGCACGGGCCCGATCAGTCGAAAAGCCAGGTGCCCGTCAATCTCTTCTTCCGCGACGTGGTTGACGATTGGCTGGTACTGCCGCCACTGGCCGTCGCTCTGGGCATAAACGTCCATCCGCAAGTCACGGCCGCGGCTGGCGCTTACCAGGGCGTGCCAGGGACGCAAGGGGATTTCGATCGCGGGTGAACTGCTGTCGATCTCGACGGGCTGACCCGCGTCGGAATGAATGCGAACGAAGAAACGGCTTCCCTCTTCGCGGATCGAGAAATTCAGCGGGGCGATGTTCGGCGGCAGGACCACTCCGGAATAGTCGGGGTCGATCCTCGCCGCGCGAGGCACCGTTACGGCGTCCTCGACGTCTGGTGGGGGCGGCCCCATCCTCTGCCAGGTTCCGGCGGCAAGGGCCACGACAGCGGCGATGCAAGTTAAACAGACAATTCGATTTCGCACGGCATCAGAGTCCCGACATGCGGAACTTGAAGTAGAAGAAGTAGGAATCGCCGAATCCCGCCGCCAGCGCGTTCCGGATAGCCGTCTCGCGGCTCGGGGCACGGGCCAGAATCTCCAAGAAAGCGCTGAGCCGATCGCGAACTTCTGGATCGACCGCGTGGCCCGGGATCGTCAATGGGATCCCTGTCACATAGGCGCAGACCGCCATCGCCTCCTGGAAATGGCGGGGAGTCTTGGAATAGGAGAAATCTTTCAACCGTTCGAGGCCGGCCGCAATTCGCTCCGGTCGCGCGTCGACCAAGACATACGCCATGAGGAACTCGAAGGCCATCCGATTGTGAGGGTTCTTGGCCAAAAGCGCCAGAAGGAGGTCTTCCGCGGTGAGTTTCCGCGAAACGCTGTCTTGGTCGAGCATGTTTCGGCGAATGCACGCCACGCGGATGTCGCTCTCCTGGCTGGGGTCCGCTTCGACACGTCCAAGCACCTCGCGCGCGGCCCGGCGACAAAGGGGATGTTCTGCCAGAGCGCCCAGAATCGTGCTGGCCGTTTCGGGCCGTCCCTTGACGAGATTGATGACGGCCAACTCCTCCAGAACCGCGGGCAGATCGCCGCAGGTCTCCAGCGCCTCATAGGCGGCTTTCTCGGCCATGTTCACAAGCCCCAGTTCGAGGAATAGCCGGCTCTCCTGAAAATACGTGCCGACGTCGCGTAGCTTCTCGGGGGTACGGTAGAGGTCGTCCGCGGGCGGCTGCGGATAGTGAAACATGCGGTCGGCCAATTGGCCCGAATGATAGAGTGCCAGCATGATATTCCTGTGGGATCGCACGTCGTAGCGCTGGCGGGAAAGCCGGGTGGCTGACTCAAGCACGGCAGGCCACTCCTCTTTCTCCGAGTAGTAGTCGATCTCGCGCACCGTGCGCGCGAGCGCGTCGAAGGAGATCCAGGCGGCGGCTCCGGCGGCCAGATAAGCAGTTCCCGTGGAAAGCAACCCAGACCATCGCCATTGCCATGCGAGACGGTTGCCCGGCGATCGGGTTGGCGCGGGGGCCGGCTTTCGCGAGCGCCGATCCGGCGGGCGAGACGGTCGGCGGTTCGCTAGGGCCGACCAAGCGGCGGAGGCGGCCAACAATATCGGGAAGAATACGGCGAGCGCATAGGACCAGCGCCCCGCGCCCGCTCCGGCGTCGAAGATGACGAGATCCCAATAGGGACTCAGCGGATCGAGACCGAACAGCCTGCCCATGATCCAGGGGATCGCCAGGGCGGCCAGCCACGCCACGAGAGACAAGGCCGTCCGGCGGGCCACCAAAAGTTCATACACCCCAACCATGATGGGAAAGAGCAGGCTCGCGGCGCCTGCGACCTGGTAGAGGGTTGCGCAGGCTAATACCAAGACGGGTAGCCGTCTCGCCGCCGAGTTGGGCGCCACACGCACGTAGAGCGCGAACCCCAGAAGGCCCGCCAAGATCGAAAGGGCTGGGCCAAGCGGGTGAGCGTAGGCGCCGTACATCACCAGCAGGGAGATCGCGGGAACGTAACGGAAGAAATCGCACCGAGCGCGGCCGGCGCAGCCGCTCATGAAGGCCGTGCAGGCGGATAGGCTCCACGCCACAGCGGTTACGATCAACGCGCCGACCCAACCGAAACAGAAGAACTGCGTGATGAAGCGAGTCACGTACTCTGTGAATCCGCCGGGACGAACCAGATGCTGTCTCAGGAACGGCCATCCGGAGTGGAACGAGAAAG
>CAZFKF010000192.1:0-7585 GCA_964518805.1 uncultured Planctomycetaceae bacterium
AATCAGGGTAGTGTGTTCGCTGCGAGCGAACGCAAGCGGGGCCAACCAAATCCTGTACGGGCTCTAACCAGCGCCTGCCGCCCACGCCGCGACAGGATTCTTAGGGGGATAACCATATAAAAACTTGACTTCGGCTCGTGCTCCACGAAGATAGAGAGTGTTTGATTCATTCCTTCGATTCCTGCCTAACCGTGCGACGAAGCGTGAGCCCTGCCGGAGGGAACGACATTGGCGGTCGTTCCGAGAGACGATTCATGATCACACCATGTGATTCGACCCGACTGCGTGTTGCCGTCCGCAGTGAGGCGAGTCCCGAGGTCTATCCTGCAGATCTCCTGGACGCGGCTAGCGAGCAGCCGACGGACCGACGTTGGTGGGTCCTTTACACGAAAGTGCATCAGGAGAAAGCTCTCCAGCGCCACTTGCACGCCCGGCAAATCCCCCATTATTTGCCTCTGGTCGAAAAGTCGAGTGTCTGCCGGGGGCGGCGGATCGTCTCGCGCATTCCGGTGTTCGCAGGCTATCTGTTCCTTTTCGGCAACGATGAAGAACGGGTCGCGAGTCTGACGACAAACCGGATCTCTCAGGTCCTCTTCGTCGAGGACGCGGCGCAACTCACCCGTGAGTTGCGCCAGCTCCAAGTGCTGATAGGTTCGGGCGCGCCGCTGACGATCGAGCGCCGACTGCAGCCCGGCGACCACGTGCGCGTCCGTGCCGGTCCCCTGGCGGGATTGGAAGGCACTGTCCTGAAACGGCACGGTGCTCTGCGACTCTTGATCGCCGTAAATCTGTTGCAGCAAGGCGCATCGGTCGAGATTGATGCTTGCCAACTCGAGCCGGCCAGTGACTGGATGTCTTACAAGTTGCAGCGGGCATCGACCGAACAACATCCGTGAATGTGGATCGAAGGGGGGCACCATGCCCAGCGAGTCTCCAACCGTCTACGTGATTGATCCGGACCCGCAGGTTCGCGATTCCATCCGCGACTTGGTGTCGTCGATGAACCTCCAGTGCACCACCTATTCGTCCGGACGGGAGTTTCTGGCGGAGTACTCGGATTCGAGAGCGAGTTGCCTGGTGCTCGAGGTTAGGATTCCTGATATGGGTGGGCTGCAGATCCAGCGACGATTGGCGGCCGAAGGCATGTCGCTCCCGCTGATCTATTTGAGCGCTCAAACGGACGTCTCCCTGGCGGTTGAGTTGATGCGTGGCGGTGCTGTCCACTACTTACTCAAGCCCTTGCGCCCTCTGGATTTGATCAATGCTGTGCAAGAGGCATTGGGGGTCGCCAAGCGGCGTCGCGACGCCACCAGACAGGATCGCGAAATCGCCGAATCGATCGCTCGGCTCTCGGCCAAGGAACGTCGCGTGCTGCGTCTGATCGCGGACGGGCTGTCGAATGACGAGATTGCCTCGGAGCTAGGCATTGCTATTCGTACCGTACTGCTTCGCCGCGCTCATTTGATGAGCAAACTCAATGTGAAGTCCTCCGCCGGGCTGATGTATTTTGCGATCATGGCCAACGCCAATGGTCGGCGATATCTCGACCCCCACCCGGTGAGGATGGTTGCCGCGCGTTGACCTTGCCGTATGCTCGCTTTCACGTAATCCAAGGCCGTTGCGCGCGGTCTGCGGCGAGCAAAGGGGGCAAATGGGCGCGCACATTCTCGTTTGCGCCCGCGCAGATCGGCATGCGCTGTCGCGATTTGCGCATGGATCGGGGGGGAGGGTTCTGTTGGTGCTCGCGTACCAGGATCGGAAGGGATGCGACTCGCTTTGTTCATCCCCTTCGAGTCTCTTTCAATTACACGGTCTACTTTACCAGCAAGCCCCACACTGCGTGTATTGCCTATTCTGCTGCGCGGTGCGACGTGCTCGTAGATGCCATTGCACAGCCCCCGGACGGAACCGCCTCTTGGGTCTTCCATGCCTGTTGAGTATTCGTTCGCGAATTGGGCCTTGAGTTTCGTTCAAGCGACCTCCTCGTCGCAGAAATGAAACGACGATTGCGCTCTTTGCTATATTTCTTGCACAATTGCGAAGGCTTGTTGCTTGTCTCGCAACTTTCGCGGGGGCCGGCTTGAACGTTCGGACCGATTCTCTCCGGAAATTACGTGCTGGCGCATTGATGAATTCGGCGTCCGCGCAAATCATACAACTGTTGCTGGTGTGTTCACACAGGGCTTGCAACGGGCGCTACGCCGCAGCAACTCAGGTCCACGACGGGCGTGAAAGCGGCAAGAGCGGAATTGGGCGTCCGGACACAGCCCTGCGACTGGACCTTCCAGGTGTGCTGGCACGCGATTCGTTAATCGCCGCGGCCAGCAGGCCCAAGGGATTGGGAAACGCATGGATGCCACCAAGGATCGAGAGTGCAATTCAAGAACGCTTGTGCAAGCGATGAGAACGGAGTGCGCGCCGAATCGGGTGGCGTTGCCCACCGCGGTGGCGGACGAGGCGACTTGGGGCAGCCCGTCTGTGTCGGGAATCCAATGCCGCAGTCTATCTTGTGATTTCGGACTCGCGACTAGAGCGATCGCTTGACCAAATCCCACAGGGCCCGAGCGACGTGACCGCCCGAGAACCGGTGGTATATATCGTCGATCCGGATGCGGGCACGCGCAATGCGGTGCGCGAACTCGGGGGAATGATGGGCTTGTGCTGCGAGACGTTCGCGTCGGGGCGAGAATTCTTGGAGGCTTGCAGTCGGCCCTTGGCCGGCTGCGTCGTCCTGGAGTTGAAGATTCCGGAGATTGGGGGGATTCAGATTCAGCGGCTCTTGAAGGCTCAAGGCAACGAGATACCGTTGATCTTCTTGACGGCTCACCCTGAGCTCTCCATCGCCGTGGAAGCCATGCGGGCCGGCGCCGTGCACTTTCTGCAGAAGCCGATCCGCAGCAACGAATTGTGGAACGCCATCCAAGAGGCGATCGAAACGGACCATAAGAGACGGTGCGAGCGCAACTGGCGGGAGTCGCTCCGCGATCGCGTGGGTTGCCTGACGGCCAAGGAACTCGAGGTTCTGTCTCTGATTGGTCAGGGCAAGTCCAGCCGACAGATCGCTGCTCACATGAAGGTCTCCGTGCGGACTGTGGAGACGTACCGAGCCCGCCTGTCCAAGAAAACCAACGTGTCTTCATTGCGGGAACTTTTCGACATCGCGATCGCGCTGGCCACGGGCCATCTCTCGGAAGGCGACACGAGTTCGTCCCACGATGTATCGGAATTGCGACTGACGGATTGACAGCAGGAGATGATCGCAAGCCACGTCGATTCCGTCGCAACTACACCGCAGGTAAACTGGCAGACGGGCCGTTGCTCGGGCCGCACGCGGCATGGGCGGTGGTTGCTGAGTTTTGGGCGGTGCCCACTGAGTTGTTGAGCCGTTTTCCCAAGTTCGGGACCGTAGGTCCCCAGGCAGTGCTGTCATGAGAACTCTGCCCACATCGAATGCCGTGTTGGGGCTTTCCAACGTCCGGCGTGGCTTGGAAGACAGTGACTGGACTATGGAGGCGCCGCATCGAAAACGCGATCCTGACGCTTGCCAGCGCGACGGCACGGAGCAGCGAGAGCCAACGGTCTTTGTCGTGGACGAGGACATGGCCACCGTCAACGCGATTCGCGCCCTGAGTGCCATGATGAACCTGCGTTGCGACGCATTCGACTCGGGCCAGGAGTTCTGGGACCACCTAGATCGAGATCAGTGCGGATGCTTGGTAACGGAGTTGAAAGTCCGCGGCAGCAGCGGCCTTCAGCTTCAACAGATGCTGCAAGGCGAAGGATCGTCCCTGCCAGTGATCTTTCTCACGGCCCACGCCAGCGTGTCGATCGCCGTGCGGGCCATGCGGGCCGGAGCCTATCATTTCCTCGAGAAGCCGATTCACGAGCAGGAGCTTTGGGACGCCATTCAAGGCGCTATTGCGGTGGATCGCGATCATCGCGAAGCAGCCCGGCAAGAGGCCGCCGTCAAAGAATGTCTTGGCTCGTTGACATTCAAGGAGGAGTTGGTCTTGCGGATGATTGCCGAAGGCAAACCGAACCGTACGATTGCAAAGGAGTTGGACCTTAGTCTGCGGACGATCGAGATTCGCCGGAACGTGCTGATGAAGAAGCTGGGCGTGAAACTCCCCGAGGAGCTGCTGCGGTTCGCCGTGGTGGCCTGCAACGGACATTCTGCCCAGAAGCATGCGACGCATCCGGTCGCCCATAGCCCGTCGCCGCCATGGCCCCATGCGAAACAGGGTAACGGAAGCCAGGGACGCAACCATCTGCCTGGGGCCTCCCGAGGGATGTAATCGCGGGTCGATCGAGCCTGCTTACGATGACAGAGAACTCCAAAAACCACGAAGCGATCGGTTCAACCGCGACGTCTGGCAGCGAAACGGACGCCGTCCGAGCGCGCCCACCGCTAAGTTTCGGCACGCTCGCGAGTGCCGGCATTCTGGCGGCAGTACTCGTATGGACCTGCTGGACGCCGATGGAGACGCTCGTCCACCGCTGGTGGAACGACAGCGATTACACGTACGGTTTCCTCGTGCCCATCGTTGCCGGGGTCATTCTCTGGGTGCGTCGCGGGATGCTGGCCTCGTATGTTCCCCGAGGCAGCCTTTGGGGCTTGCCGATCCTGGCCTTTGCCGGCATCTTGCGGTGGGTTTCGGTCTACTACTACTTTGCTCTTGTCGAGCCGCTGTCGCTCGTGCCGCTTCTGGCGGGAATCGTCCTCTTCGTCGGTGGATGGCGAGCCTTGCGTTGGGCCGCGCCGGCAATTGTCCTGCTCATCTTCATGGTGCCTCTGCCTGGGGTCTTCGCAGGCATGATGAGTCACCCATTGCAGCGAGCAGGCACGATCATGGCAACGTACACACTCCAGACTCTGGGCTTGCCCGCCACCGCGCAGGGTAACGTGATTTGCCTGACTGAGACGCAACTAGGGATCGTCGAGGCGTGCAGCGGATTGAGGATGATGATGCTGTTTTTCGCGATCTGTTTCGCAGCCGCGTTCCTGGTGAACCGCCCGGTGTTGGACCGGGTTGTCATCGTGCTAAGCGCCGCGCCCATTGCCCTTCTGGCCAACGTCGCTCGGATCGTGCTGACTGGGGTCCTTCAAGAGGCCGGTAGAGCCACCGCGGCAGACACGCTGTTCCATGATCTAGCGGGATGGTTCATGATGCCGCTGGCGGTCGTCCTGCTGTGGGGCGAACTGGCGATTCTGGACCGCCTATTCGTGGTTCCCCAGGAAGCGCGAGGGCCGGTCGCCGTACCGAAATCTGCGTCGGCCGCGGCGAGGATGAACCGGCACAAGAGCCGCAAGGGCGCGAAAGAGCGGGCGTGATCGGCGGACCGTCGGTCTTGTCCATTTGGATCCGCACTGCGAGCATCGGAACGCTCGCGGTCGATTCGACTCCTAGAGTAAGAGGCTTCCATGGCACTCGATCGTGAAGGCCGGTCTCCCGTAAACGGGCTCTCCGACCCGCGGCCGGTGAGTATTCAGTTGCCCGCGGGCGGACTGCCTGTCGAGACAGCGTGGCGCGGCGCTGGCCGGGCTTGGGAAAGCGCTGAGCCGCGGCCCGACGGCGGGCTGGCAGGATACTGGCACGCCTTTCGCCGTCGCTGGTTGGCGGCCATTCTCTTGGGCATCGCTGTTGCCGGCGCCGCTGCGCCCGCGGTGTGGCTCACGTATCGTCCGCAATTTACGGCAACGGCCGCGTTCCGCATCGCTGCCATGCGGGATCCGATCATCCCGGGAAATGGCGTCTCGCCGAGCACGAACTACGATTTGTACAAGAACACGCAGCAGCAGTATGTCAAGAGCCGTTTCGTCCTTCTCGCGGCCGTGCGTAATCCTGCCGTGATTGACCTCCCGATGGTTCGATCCGAGCCTGACCCCGCTGGCTGGCTCGCGCGTAACCTCCGCGTGGAATTCCCGGGGGGCTCGGAACTCATGCAAATCAGCCTCAAGACCTACGACAGGGTCGAGGCTGCAGCATTGGTGAACGCGGTCAAAGAAGCCTACAAGAACGAAATCGTCGATGTCGAGTCTCGGCAGCGGCGCAAACGCATGGACGAGATCGACAAGATCCGTTCCGAGAAGGAGGGCGAACTTCGTGCCAAGCAGAACGAACTGAAGGGATTGGTCAAACAGGTCGGCAGCGGGGAACGCGATGCCTTGACTTTGCAGCAGCAGATTGCGCTGCAACAGTATGCTGCGCTCCGCTCAGAACTGAGCACCACGAAGTTCAAACTGATGCGATTGAAGTGGGACTTCGCATCGAAGAAGGCGTTGGCCGAACGTTCCGGCGCGATCGAGGTAACGGAGTCCGAACTCGCCGCGCGGCTTGAGGCAGATCCGGCCGCCGCGTTGCTCCTCCGGGAAATCGCCGATTTGCATCGACGGCGGGAGGCGACGGCCTCGGTCTTCTCCGCCGGCGGTGGGGCAGAATACGCCCGCAAATTCGAGGAACGGCAAAAGAGTATTGACAAGCAGATCGCCGCGCGGAAGGACAAATTGCGCGAGGAACTGAAGGTCAAGAAGCTGCTCGATCTCCAATCTGGCCTCCAGCAGATTGACGCCGAGATTGCCGCTGCCGAAGCCCAGGAGAAGCAGCTTACCGCCGAAGCCCAGAAAGCGGAGTCCGAAGCGAAATCAGTGGGCAGTTCCTCGATCGACGTGGAGATGATCCGCACGGAGATTGCACAGATCCAAAACGTGTTGCGAACGGCTTCGGACGAGCGTGAGAGGCTATTCATCGAGAGCCGCAGCGACGCCCGCATTTCGGAGTTTTTCTCCGCCGATGTCCCGATGGTCGCGGACAGCAACAAGCAGTTGCAGTATGCCACCTTGGCCGGTTTGGCCGGTTTCTTCGGCCCCTTCTTGGCCGTCCTCTGGCTGGATGTGCGGGCACGACGCGTCAGTTCCTCCTCTCAGGTCTTTGCGAGCACGGGCCTGGAAGTGATCGGCGGCGTACCCTTGGTCCCGGGACGAGCCGTCGAGCGAGTGTTCGTGGGAACGGGGCGCCAGCAACGATTTCAACAACGAATGCACGAATCGGTGGACGGCATCGCGGCGAGGCTGTTGCATCTTGCCGCGCGGGACCAGACCAGGGTCGTTCTCGTCTCCAGCGCTGTCAGCGGGGAGGGTAAGACGACCCTGGCAACCCAACTGTCGCTCAGCCTCGCGCGGATGGCCCATCGCGTCTTGCTCTTGGATTTCGACCTCCGTCGGCCGGCCATCGACCAGGTCTTTGACCTGCCGTTGGAGCCCGGCTTGGCAGGGATCCTGCGCAAAGAAGCCGATCTCAGCGAGGCGATCCAGGAGACGGATATTGAAAGCTTGTCGATCCTGCCTGCCGGCCGGGGAGATCGCCGACTGCTGGCGTCGCTTGCCAACGGCGCCTTGGGGACACTGTTCGGGAAGCTGCGTGAGGCGTACGATTTTGTGATCGTCGACGGAAGCCCAATCCTCCCCGTGCCCGACACCCGTTTCCTCTGCCGGCATGTGGACGGGGTGGTGTTCTCCGTGCTTCGCGATGTGAGCAGCGTGCCCGACATCATGGCCGCCTGTGATGTCCTCGCAGGCTTCGGAATC
>CAZFKF010000193.1:0-7583 GCA_964518805.1 uncultured Planctomycetaceae bacterium
GGGGAAGGATTCGGCCGCCACGGCCTTCCAGTCGATGGTAGCCGGAGGCGGCAGGCGATAGTCGGGCCGGACCGGCCGGACGGGCCTAGCCACTGCCCCGCCGAGCAGGATTTGAATCTCGGCGGTCTGCGGCACCTTGTCGTAGGCAAGCCTGACCGATTGCGGGTCGAAGTCCTGCCACGGCTTGCCGTTGAGGGTGACCGCCGTGATCGGACCGGTTCCCACCGTGGACAGATGCAGGCGCTTGGTTCCGAAACGGATGGGGAATCGCTGCTGGAGTTCCGTAATCCGCGGCGGAATGTGCGGCAGGATGACCAACTGGTCGGCCTGGTAGAGATACTCGAACAGCCCGCGGATCAAGGCGGCGGGCACGCCCCAGGTGTCGTAGACGCAGTTGATCGGCTCGTTGGGCTGGTAGACGTCGGCCCCGAAATTGACGAGGTTGTTGTCCATGCGGAACCGCCGGGCGAAATCGAGAATCCGCTTCATCGACTTGCGCGCGTCGTCCTGCTTGCCGAGGCGGTAGTAGCCCATGATCATCCGCGCTTCGCACGTCGACCAGTGCCCGCCGTTCACCCAGTTGCCGAACCGCCACAATCCTTCCGGCTTCTCGTACATATCGTCCAAGGACGGATGGTTGGTGATAATCAGGTCGTGGCGGCGCAACTCGGGAATCGAGGCGATCTTGTTGTAGATCTTCTGGGCCTGGGCGTCGTCGGCCACGCGGAAACAGATCGCGTCGTGATTGACGATGGCCTCGAAATAGCCGTGTTTGGGCGCTTTGTAGACGCCATGCTTGACGCCGTCGGGATCGAGGTACTTGATGAAATACCCCTCGTCGGTCGTCAGTTCGGACAGTCCCTTGCGGGCCAGATCGCGGCGCTGGGTGTAAAGGAGCGCCTTGTCGGCGTTGTCGGCCATGTTCTCCAACTCGATGAGCCGATCGAGCCCGGCGATGTAGGTGACCGAAAGGCCGGCCAGGTACGCCTTATCGTACGTGCCGTCGGGCCGCTTCCAGCCGGCGTAGCTGGGGGCCAGCAGATTGCCCGCCGCGCCGGCCAAGAACAGGTTGTTCTTCGGATCGCGGCGCGACTCGATGAAGTTGGCGCAGCGTTCGAGCTTGGGCAGATAATGGGCCAGGGCCTTGGGGTTGCGGTTGACGAGCACGGCCTCGGCCTGGAGCACGAGCCCGGCCGCGGTGAACTCCATGCCCCAATCGTGGATATCGACCCGGCCGTCGCCCTGGCGATAGTAGATCACGCCCGGGGCCGCGGCATCGCAGAGGCAGCCGTCGGGGGCCACGAAGCCGCGGTCGCCTTTTCGCTTGCCGTCGCCCATCTGGTCGAACCACAGGTCCTGCGAGTTCTGCATGAAGGTGACAAAGGGCTCCTGCCAGAAGGGCAGCGCACAATAGGTCGGCCCATAGCTGTTCTGGATCCACCACGCGCCCCAGGTGGGCCCTTCGACCAGGCCGTTCCACGCCGGCATGTAGAGCATCGGCATGTTCTGGAATTCGGGATCGGGCTCGAACATCCGCCGGGCGATGTCCAGCAGTTGCAGATACTCGATGTCCCCTTCGCCCTGATAGAACTGCCCCTCAAACCGCTCGGCGGCCGTGATGGGACCATTGGCGGTGACCAGAAAGATCGCTGTAAGAACCGCCCAACACGCCGCCGACGAGAAGTCACGCTTGAAATGGATCATGGCAGAATCCCTTTTGGGAAAGGACCGAAACGTCGATCTGGTTGTAGGCCGTAGGGCGGACGGAGCAAAGCGACGCCCGCCGCGCGTCCAATCGGCGCTCCGGCGGGCCTCGCTGCACGCGGTCCGCCCTACCGGCTTTCCCACTCTTCCTTTTTCCCACTCTTCCCTTCTCTTCTCGTCTTCGCACGGCCTCATTGCGCCGGATACATGTTCCAGGCCCTGGCGGAAACCACTTTGGCCGAGCCGCCGCGGGCCAGCAGGGCGACGTTCAGGCTGTCGCTTCGCGTCGGGTAGATGCGTTGCGCCAGGCACTGGCGTCCGTTGGCAAACACCTCCAGCACCGACCGGTCGACGAAGACCCGCAGCCTGAGCGTTTCGCCCGGGCGCAGCTCCAACGGTCCGGCCTGGTGATCGACAGTGCGGCTGCCCTCGGGCGAGTCCTTGGGCACGAACGCGCCGCCGAACGGCAGATAGGTGTACTTGATCGCAGGGTCAAGCGTCGACTTCGACAACTCGATCTTGAGCAGTTTCGCCTTCGCGTCGTAGACGACCGCGGTCTGTTCGGTCCCGTCCGGCGACACGCGGACCTTGACCCCGCACTCCCGGGCCTGCTGGGGCGCGATATCCAAATCGATTTCCAGGCTGTCGCCACGGACTTCGTTGAGCGGCAGTTCGGCGTCTGCGGACAGCGTAAGGTCTTTGCGTTCGCGGAGATTGTAACGGAGCACGTCCAGTTCGGGGGCCGGCTCAACGGCTAGTGAGCCGTCTTCGGCCAGCGTGAATATCCTCGGCAGCGTCATCACGCCGGCCCAGCCGGCCGCGCGGCAGACGTCGTCGGGCCGGGCCTCCTTGAGCCAGACAAAGCAGATCCGCCGGCCCTTGCCGTCGAGCATCGAGATCGGAGCGATGGTCTGCCCGCCCGGGAAATTCAGACGCCCGTGACGCTCCGGGATGAATTTCTCACCTTCGTACCGGCCGAGATAGTACTGCCCCCCGCGTTTGTGACTGGCGAATAACAGCATGTGCTTGGGGCCCAGGGGGAAAAAGTCGGGCACGGCGCAATCCTCGCCCTCGTCGGTCCAGCGTCGGTCCGCGGCGTAGAACGGGTGCAGGTACAGCCAGTGGACGAGGTCGGGCGACTTGAACAGATAGGCGATGTCGCCCGGCGGCGCGCTAGGCCCATGGGCGCGTCCCCAACCGCAGAGGGCGTACCAGGTGTCGCCCTGCTTCCAGGCGCACGGATCGTAGGGGCTAAAATCGCCGCGGATCTTCTTGTTGCTGATGACCGGATTGTCGGGGTGTTTCTTCCAGTGGATCAATTCGTCGTCGGTGCTCGTGGCGATGCAGGTGCCGTCGGGCACGCCGTGATAGATGAACGTGGGCACGTTGTCGTGGACCACGGCCCCGCCGCTGAAGCAGCCGTCGCGGTCCGGGCCGCCGGCCGTGGGAGTCAAGGCGATCGGGTGGTGGACCCAATGCACCAGGTCGGCGCTGGAGGCATGGCCCCACTGCATCCACTTCCAGTATCCGCCCTCGGGATTGTGTTGGTAGAAGAGGTGATAGCGCCCCTTCCAGAAGACTGCCCCGTTCGGGTCATTCATCCAGGCGGCAGGCGGCTGGAGATGATAGCGGGGGCGGTGCGGATCCTTCCAGAACTTCTCGCGAAGCTCTCGCGCCGAGGCGATCCACGGCTCGGTCTTGGCAGTCTCGCCGGCCAGGTCGCGTTTCACCTCGGCCGCAGCAGCAGCTCGTTTTGACGGACTTCCAACGGGCAGCGGGACGGACCCCCCCATGCCCGATGCAAGATAGATGAATCCGATCCAGAAGACACGTCGTCTCATGGCTGCCTCCATAAAGACATCGGCAGGCGGGGAATTCGCCGGCCGCCCATGCCAGGGATGCAGCGATCCTGACACCCCCGGCGGCGATTGTCAACCCTGGCGATCCCTCTTTGGCGGAGAGGGCTTCCTGTCGACGCGACGACGGGCAATACTGGCTTATCCGCAATCCTCGACACCGACCGTTTCGTTCCCATGCATTCGACCGGCCTCGCAATCGAGACGATCTACCGCCGGCGCGCCGACCATCTCGCCGCGGCGGAGACTCGGCTTGGGTTTCAAGAACGGACGGTCGCTCGCTTGCGCCTGGCGGTCTTTGTAACGGCCGTTGTGCTGCTGTTCGCTGGATGGAAGAGCGAGCAAGGGAGCGCGTGGTATTGGGCCGGCGGGACAGCGCTTGGCGGCTTCTTTGCCGCGGTGGCGTATCACGATCACGTTCGCCGCCGCATCGAACGCACGAGCATGCTGCGGCGAATCAACGAGCAAGCCATCGCCCGCCTGCGCCGCGACTGGCGCGGCCTTCCCGAAACGCCGGTCGCCGTGCCGCCCGAGCATCAGGCCGTGGCCACCGATCTTGATCTGTTTGGGCATGCCTCGCTGTTCCACTATCTTTGCTCGGCCGGCACGCCGATCGGGATCCGGGTGCTCCGCGACTGGTTCTTGGAGCCGGCGTCGCCGGAGGAGATCCAGCAGCGGCAACAGGCCGTGGCGGAACTTGCGCCGAAACTGGACCTGCGACAGACGCTGACGCTCGAATCGCGACTATTGGCGGACCGCGGAAGGGCGAGCGAGCGTTTCGTCGAGTGGGCGGAGGGCGAGCCCTGGCTCGCGGCCCGGCCGCGCCTCGGATGGCTGTTCCGGATCATGTCCGCGGCAGTGCTCCTGACGGTGGTCTTGATCGGGTGCGGCGTCCTGCCGTTTGAACTGGGGGCATCCATCGTTTTCGGGCTGCTGTTCGCGAATGCCTTCTTCACGGCCCTGGTCGGGGCAAAGGCTCACGCGATCTTCCGCCGCGTGAGTCTGCGGCAAGGCGAGGTCGCCCGGTACTTGCGAATCTTCGAGTTGATGCTCTCGATGCCGGCAACGAGCCGTTATTTGAACGACCTCCAGCGCGAGGTGACAAGCGTTGGCGGAGGCGCGCTAAGGCGTTTGCGTCAACTGCACCGCATTGCGGTTCTGGCCATGATGCACCGCTCGGCGCTCTTGGCCGTGTTTGTCTACCTGCCCTTGCAGTTGCTCTTTTTGTACGACGTGCACGTCTTGACCTTGCTCGAAGCGTGGCAATCGCGCTACGGCAGGCATGCGCGCGGATGGTTCCTGGCGTTGGGCAAGTTCGAGGCCCTGGCCTCGCTGGCCACGCTGTCCCACGACGAACCGGCCTGGGCAACGCCCGACGTGCGCCCCTCGGCCGCGGCGGTTGAGGCCCGGGCTCTGGGGCATCCCCTCCTGCCGGGCGAGCGCCGCGTGGGCAATGACGTCGAGGTCGGGCCGGCCGGGGTGTTCCTGCTGGTCACCGGTTCGAACATGTCCGGCAAGAGCACGCTTCTGCGGGCGATCGGCGTGAATGCGGTCCTGGCCCAGGCCGGCGCCCCGGTGTGCGCCGAGCGGCTCGCGATGCCGCCGGCCGTGCTGGCCACGAGCATGCGGATCCGCGATTCGCTGGAAGACGGCGTGTCGTTCTACATGGCCGAACTGATGCGTCTGAAGGAGATCGTGGACCTGGCCCGCGATCCTCCGTCACGCGGCGGCCGCGTGCTTCTGTATCTGCTCGACGAGATCCTTCTGGGGACGAATTCCCGCGAACGGCATCTGGCCGTGGTTCGCGTGCTGGAGCACCTGCTCCAATGCGGCGCCATCGGCGCGATCTCGACGCACGACCTGGAACTGGCCACGAGCGAACCCTTGGCCGGCGTCTGCCGCTGCGTTCACTTTTGCGAAACGCTCCACGGCGACGGAGCCGAACGCCCGATGACCTTCGACTACAAGCTTCGCTCCGGCGTGGCCACCACGACCAACGCGCTGAAGCTCCTGGAGATCGTCGGCCTCGATCGTCCGTCACGGCAGACGGCGATTCGGCGACCCGAAGAATAGCCTTCGGGCGGAACTCAACTCGAATCGCACACGCTTTCACCGCGCCGGGCCCACGGCGATCATGTCCACGGTCATCGTGCGCTGAGCCTGGCCGACGCCATGGACCATCAGCTTCGACGCCGCCGGCGGGCGCGTCGGATCGTAAAGCTGGGGACGGGTCCTGTCGATCCACCGGGCCGCATCGTCGTCGCTCACGTAATACGTGGCCTTGACCAGATGGCGCAGGTCGCTGCCGGTCTCGGCCAGGATTTCCTGCAACTGCTCGAAGACATCGACGGATTGGGGCTCGCCTCGGCTCGGTTTGCGCGCATAGAGACCGGAAATGTAGATCTGCCGATCGGTCTGCACCAGGGCCACCTTGCTGAAGGTGTTCGATGGCCGCACCTCGGGCGGAGTGAAGTACGCGACGCCATCGACGGCTGTGCCCTTCACGGGATACTGGGCAATCATCTCGATCTCCGCCGGCACCGCCGCCAGCCATTCGACGAAGACCACCGGCGGGGTCATCTGGCCCGGAAAGTACTTATGAACTTCGTGAAGAACCTCTTCGGCGGAAGTCGCCGGACGTAAGAACACCTTCAAGTGCACCACGTCCCTGGGTGTGAGCTTCAAATGCCCGAGGGTCTTCATCAACCCGGACATCGACCTCGCGACGGCCGAAGCGGTCAGCGTCCCATCGTCCGGCTGGCCAGAAAGGTAGGCTACGCCCCCGCACGGCAACACCGCGGCATCCGCGCAATGCTCGTCGCCAGCCACCGAAGGGCAACGTTTCAGCGCTACCGCCTTGCCGCTGTCGGCGGCCCCGGCCACCGCATCAACGGCCAGCAGCGCCTTGCGATGCGTAAGGGGCGTAAGGACCGAAGTGATCGCCGGCCGGACGCCCGGACGCCGTTGGCTCAAGCGCTCGCGGAAGCTGGTGACGATCGCCGGGGAGAGGGCGTAGACGTTGACACGAACCAATTTATCCATGCCCGATCCGGAGTCCTTGAGCACGGCCTCCAAATTGGCCAGCACCTGCTCGATTTGCCGATCGGCGGAACCCTCGCCCGCCAGCTTCCCTTGCCGGTCCAGCGGCAGCAGTTGCCGCGTATGCACCAGTGGCATCCCTTGCACGATCACAGCCTGCGACATGCCGGCCGGGGCATCCAGAGGGACGTACTGGACCGAGGGTTTCACTGTGTGCTGCGCTAGTGCGCCGGCGGTCAAAGCGACACCGATCATCATGGCCGCCGCGAAAAGTCGCCGTGTCATGGACGATTCTCCTGCATTCGCAATTCAGTATTCAGTATCTGCTATTCGTTCAGAGCGCTCGGCGAGGGGCTCTTGACTTCCGTATAGCGAGGAGACTTCAAGCCGTCCTCACCCCCGGCCCCTCTCCCGTCCAACGGGAGAGGGGAGACGCGCGCGTGGCGCCGCCGGATCGATTCGCTTAAATCTGCTCCGGAATCTCGTATCCTTTGCGCTTCGGACAATCGATCTGCCGATTCGCCTCGTCGTCGCCGGGGAAGATCTCTTTGGCCGGGTCCCACTGGATGCGGCGGCCGAGCCGGCGGGCGATGTTGCCCAGGTGGCACAGCGTGGCCACGCTGTGGCCGGCCTCGACCGACATGATCGGGTCCTTGCGCGATGCCACGCAGGAATAGAAATCCTCCATGTGGTTGTCGCTTGCGTAGACGCGCGTGGCGTTGGGCGGCAGCGGGTCCTGATCCAGGCCCACGGGGTCGCATTCGTAGCCCTCGCGGAAGATCGTGATCTTGCCCTTCTCGCCGATGAACGTGGCCCCGCCGCCCAGTTTGGGGTCGATGGAACTCAGCGTCAGCACGACGCCGTTGGCGTACTTGTAGTTGATGACCGTCCGCGAACAGGCCGCATCGCCGCGATCGCGTTTCTAGGGCACGTGGTAGACGCACGTTTCCATCTTCTCGGCAGGGTCGACCCAGATCTCAACCG